>JAMCZN010000032.1:0-2235 GCA_023485505.1 Candidatus Martarchaeota archaeon
AAACCATAAAATAACCATATCTTAAAGATTTGCCAGACTTTGATAGTGTAAAGGATTATGTCGTTGGCAAACTTAAGCTTATAGCATAGTCAGAGTTTTGTACAAAGATAGATATGGTTATTTTATGGTTTTTACCATGGCACGCTCTTCAGCTTAAGCAGATGGGCGCCTATGTTCGTAGAGATATGAAGTATTCCGGTAAGCAGCGTTATGAATATCATTCCATACAGCCCTGGCATGTTTCCAAGCCAGAACGTGAACATCAGCGCAAACACGTAGAACCCATACTGGTCCAGGATGGGCATTTTTGCGCCGGATTTTATGTTTGTCCTCCTTTTCGCGAAGCTGCCGGCAAGGTCTCCAGCAATCGCGCCTATCGAGAGCATTATGGCTACCGGGAGCATGAAAGCCAACTGCGGGAATATGGACTCTATAGCTCCGGCAGCCACTCCGCACATTATCCCGGCAATCGTGCCCCTAAGCGTCTTGTTGTTGCCGAATATCCGCTTTCCTTTAAGTTTCTTTCCGAAGTCCAACGGAGTCTTTCCTCCGCCGAACAATACCGGCGCGCCGTTTGCGGCATATGCGGGAAAAATGTATAGGATCGGGTAGACTATTACGGAATATATGAAATAAATGTCAAACAAAGGATCACTCTACAATCGCCTTTATCCTTCTTACGCCCGCAGCTACGGCTTCCTGCTTTAATATCTTGAAGTTTTTGAGCTCTCGCGTGTTCTTCACATGCGGACCGCCGCATACTTCCCTTGAATATACCTTTCCGCCCTTGGAAATCGTGTACACCTTTACTGTTTTTTCGTACCTTTCCTCGAATACCCCCTGGGCTCCCCGCTTCTTCGCGTCCTCAATGTCCATCATCTCGAACGATACATCGGCTTCCGCCCTTATGACGTTGTTCACCCATTCCTCGACCTTTTTGATTTGTTCATCCGTGAGCTTTTTATCATAATTGAAGTCGAATCTCAATCGCTCCTTCGTGATGTTTGACCCCATCTGGCGTATGGACGGATCCACCACCTGCCTGAGCGCCTCGTTCAGCAGATGGGTAGCAGTATGGAGCTTTGTGGTTTCCTCGCTGTGGTCCGCAAGCCCGCCCTTGAACTTCTGCTCCGCCCCCTTGCGCGATAGCTCCTGGTGGGCTTTCATCAGAGCGTTGAAACCATCCTTGTCCACAGAGAATCCCTTCTCCCTGCACATTTCTACAGTAATCTCAAGAGGGAAGCCGAAGCTCTGGAACAGATCGAATGCGCCCTTCGCATCAAACATTTTTTGACCGGACTCTTCGAGAAGCTGCAATTCCCTTTCAAGCAGTTTTGTGCCGTTTTCCAGCGCAGCGGAGAACTTCTCTTCCTCTTTTTCAAGCTCTTCGAATATGCGAGCGCTGTGCCTTGTCACCTCGGGATATGACTTTCCCATGACTTCGACTGCCACCTTTGCAATCTCAGCGCAGAACTCTCCATTTATACCTATCGTCCTCGCATGCCTTATGGCCCGCCTGATGAGCCGGCGAAGTATATACCCCTGGTCGACATTGCTCGGGACTATGCCCTTGTCATCACCCAGGATCATGACGGCCGCACGGATATGGTCGGTTATTATGCGGGCGTTTCTGTTTGTTCTTGCAGTGCCAGCGGCAGAGATGGATATTACCTTGTCAATAATTGGTGTAAGGGTGTCGCACGCATACGCGTTGTCTGCGCCGTTGAGCACGGCGACCATGCGCTCCACGCCCATCCCCGTATCCACATTCTTCTGCCTTAATTCCTCAAACTTCCCGTCTATGGTCTTGTTGTATTGCATAAGGACGTCGTTCCATATCTCGCAGAACGGACCCGTATTCGAAAGCCTGGAAAAATCCTCAGTGCTCTTTTCCTGGATGTCCTTTGCGTGATAAAACATTTCGGTATCCGGACCGCATGGACCGGTCTGCCCAGCGGGACCCCACCAGTTGTCGGCCTTGGGTAAAAAGTGTATCCTGTGCTTTGCCACGCCCAATCCTTCCCATATTCGGGCGGTTTCCTCATCACGCGGAGCATCCTTGTCACCAGCGAAGCAGGTTACGCTGAATCTTTCAATTGGTATCTTGAGTTCTTTGGTCAGGAACTCGAAGCTCATTGATATTGCTTCCTCCTTGAAATAATCACCCAGCGACCAGTTTCCAAGCATCTCAAAGAAGCTCAGGTGCCATGCATCACCCTCTCGGAAGGCGGCTAT
>JAMCZN010000032.1:2245-3819 GCA_023485505.1 Candidatus Martarchaeota archaeon
AATTGATCAAGGGGCTTCCGCAGATAAGCGAAACTATCCATATAAGATACATAAACCAGTTTCCAAGCATCTCAAAGAAGCTAAGGTGCCATGCATCGCCCACCTCGTCTATATCATTAGTGCGGATGCACCTCTGTACGTCGCATAGCCGCCTTCCGAGAGGGTGAGGCTCCCCTAGGAGGAACGGGACGAGCGGATGCATCCCTGCAGTCGTAAAAAGCACGCTTGAATCGTTCTCCGGAATAAGCGAAGCATTCGGAATGAGCTTGTGCTCTCTCTTCTGGAAAAAGTCGAGGTACCGTTTTTTAAGTTCCGCGCTTGAAATCATCTTTACACCAGAGCTATTCGATATTTGAATATCTGTATACAAAAAGTTTACAATTTATAAACGTTATGCAAACTAAAGTTCCTTCTGCGGCCACCACGCCTTGCACTGCTTGCCAAAGAATACGCAGTAGTTGCACTTCCACTTCTCTTCTTCAGGAACCGGAAGGGCTTCTCGTTCGCCGCGCCAGTACTTGAGCACGAAATCAAGAGTGTTGTCTATTTCCTGCACATCGTACTTGAACTTGTACAGCTTTATCTCGTTTCCGGTAAACTGGTTTATGTATCTTATATGGATAGTTTCGCTTATCTGCGGAAGCCCCTTGATCAATTCGAAGTACCTGACCGCCACCGCATCCACATTCTGCAAAGCCTTGTCAATGGACAGCGCATCGAGTTGCCTGGCAAACTCCGGCGTTATCCGCAGGGACGGCGTCCTGTAAATTTTTCTGAAAGTATCTATGGCATATGTGCCGTTTTTTATCTCATTCAGCATCCTTTTATAGAGCATGACCTGTATCTTGTGGGTTAGGAGCTGCGGATCTTTCGGGAGATTGTCGTTAGACCTTGTCTTGTCCTCCCATATCATGGTTTCTCCGTCTTTTATCTCCAGTTGGTCCATTTTTCCAACAAACGGAAAGCCGTTCATCGCGCCGTACAGCATTATTTCCCTTGATTTTCCGTTCTTTACCAGGGTCTCTAGGGCGACGACACTGGTATACAGCACCTTGTACATGTAGTCGTCGTAGTTCTTGGGCATCAGAACTATAGGGACGTTTGTCTCCTCTTCCATCTCCTTGTGGATCTCCTTGCCCTTCTTTATCTCCTTCGTTATGCGCTCTCCGTATACATATTGGTATTCCATCTGGCGCTCGCACCAGTACTGCGACGCTACGTCCGTAGCACGGATGCTCTGCTTCTTTAGTTTTCTGAGGTTGTCCAAAAATATCAGCCCGCCTACTTGTCTTCACAGCCAAAGCTCAGCTTTCACCTCAATCATCACTAGCTAGATTGCGCCACATAACTATAATAACTTGATTGAAGACCCGCAAGCGCATTACTTTTTGTTGCGGTTCGTCCTTAAAAAGAACAGGAACAGGAATGCCATGCCTATTATTATGACAGGAAGGCCGGCAGCGTATGGATACAGGTTTGCAAAGTTGTAAAGAAGGGACAGGCCAAGGAACACCATGTACACCCCTATAATCACTATTATTAGGGTCGCGACGTTTATGGACGTGGCGAGCATC
>JAMCZN010000035.1 GCA_023485505.1 Candidatus Martarchaeota archaeon
AGCCATCCAATTCACCAATTAATAAATATAAAAAGGCCAAAAGGCCTTTAAAATCAAATCATTTCCAGCTCTCCGAATGAGGATGTTTCCCTCTTCTCCTCGAGCCTTCCAAGGACACTTGCTCCGCGCACGCCAGCGATTATCGCGACTATCTCTATCTGGTCCTCGAATCCTGGTATGAGCCTTGCGCCCCACTTTATGTTGGCCTTCTGGTCCATCTGCTCGGTTATTATCTCTCCGGCCTTTATCGCATCGCCTATTGTCAGCGAAGCACCGCCAGATATGTGTATAAGAGCACCTTCCGCTCCTTCCACGCTAACGTCAAGCAGCTTGTTCTTCAGCACGCTTTCGGATGCGAGTTGCACTTTATCTGTGCCCTTTCCTGTTCCTACAGCTATGAAGCCAATCTTTCCGCCGCCGAGTATTGACCTTACATCAGCAAAGTCTATGTTGATAAGGCTTGGTTGTGTTATTGTCCATACAAGACCGCCGATTGCCTTTGCAAGCACTTCATCCGCAAGAGCGAACGCATCGTTCATCGGCAAGTTTGGCACAAGCTTTACGAGCCTGTTGTTATCCAATATGATAACGCTATCGCAGTACTGCCTGAGTTGTTGGATTCCATCTTCGGCCTTTACCTTTCTTATCCTTTCAAGGTCGAATGGATATGTTACCATTGCAACAACTATTGCGCCCTGTTCCTTTGCAATCTGAGCAGCAACTCTTATTGCTCCCGTACCGGTTCCGCCTCCCATACCTGCGCATAGGAACACGAGTTGTGAACCTGAGAACACGTTCTCAATAAGTTGTCTGTCAACTTCTGCGGCCTTTGCGCCAACATTTGGATCTCCGCCAGCTCCAAGGCCCCTTGTAATGCTTCTTCCAATCAAGACCTTCTTTATTCGGTCATCGATTATCTTGAAGTGTTGAGCATCAGTGTTTACAGCAGTGAATTCAGTGCCTTTTACACCAGCCTTCAGTAGCCTGTTAACAATGTTGTTACCAGCTCCGCCAAATCCCGCAGTCACTATCTTTATCTGAGAGGAACTAAAGTCATCAGTTCCAGTACTATTACTTGCTCCGCTTGGGTTTCCGCCCAAGAAATCGTTTACTAGGTCGCTCATCTTATCCCCTTACGAACTAAAATCGCCGATGTAGTATCTCACACAACCTTTAAAAGCCTTATGTGATTGAGTGTAATAAAGGGAGTAAAGGTACTAAGAATAAACTTTTGTTTACTTTACTACAAGATTTCTGGAAAAATGTTATGAAATTTATGCGAATATACCTAAATAGACCATTGTAAAAGGGAATTTTGGCCAGTTTCGCGCTATTTTTTTCTGAAAAAAATCTACGTTTGGATGGTGTAATTTCCAAGCACAGTTCCGGACTGGTCAAGCACCACATATTGGTTATAATTCGCGTTTGGAGCAGAATAATTCACAAGCCAGGAGTTGCCGAAACTCGTATTTAGCGGTGTCATCGATACGCTGATGTTGGAGAAGAACGCAGCATGTACGTTTACCGAATTATATCCGTAGGTGTTTACATAATACTGCACCTCCGGATTGTTTGACGTGTATGACCTTACTATGGCGATCTCTGGCGAGCTTATGACGTAGCTTTTTATATAGCTAGATACGTTTGAAAGCCCGTAAATCACGCAGCTTCTCGTATACCAGTTGGTTACGAGTGGCTGCAGCCCGGTAGCAGGGTAATCATATTCCTCGGTAAACAGAGAGGGGCATGGCCTCGTGGCATTGTATATGACGGCGAATATTATGTCCCAGCTGTTTGATTTCACGGTCGAGTTTGACACGGATACCGCATACACTATCGCGCTAGGGTTGGCCGTCTTCACGTCGTTCAGCACAAGCTGCACGGCCTGGTTCTCGGTAAGAGGGCTTTGCTGGTGCTGTGATATCAGGAGCGAAGCTCCTGCTACCATGACCACGATTACTATCACAATTATACCAACACGCGCAAGCAGGTCCATGAGATCAGTGCCAATATGCTTATTTTGTCAATTTAGTAATGAAATGCAGGTATAAAAACATTATTCAAGATGGTCATCTTCCGATTGCGAAAGATAAATCAGTATGGCCTTGTTCAGGAGCTTCTTGTTTCTGGCCTGTTCCCACACCACGCTCTTCGGGCCGTCGATGACCTCGCCGGTTATCTCCTCTCCCCTATGTGCCATTAGGCAGTGCATGACTATCGCGTCTTTCTTTGCATACTTCAGCATTGCGGAGTTTACCTGATATGGCGCGAATAGTTTCCTTCTTTGCTCCGCCTCCAACTCCTCCCCCATGCTGACATATGTGTCGGTGTACACGACGTCCACGTCTTCAAGGCCATCCTCTATGTCGTCAGTGACACTGACTTTGCAGTACTCCCTTGCCTTGTTGACATATGTCGCGTTTGGATTTACGCTCTTTGGCCCGATCAGTGTAAACGGTCCGCCAAACCTTGAAAAAACAGTCATCAGCGAGTTTGCGGTGTTCGTAGCTATGTCGCCCACAAACGCCACGCTGGTCTTTGAGAGGTTCTTCCTGTGGTTCCTTATAGTATATACATCAGCCAGCGCCTGGGTGGGATGCTCCAAATCGTCAAGCGCATTTATCACCGGGACGCTAGAGTTCTTCGCAATCTCCAGGAGGTCCTTGTGCTTGTAAAGGCGCGCCGCTATGAAATCGGAGTAGCCGCTCAGTATCTTGGCTATGTCTGAAAGGGTCTCTCCGCGTGTGCGCTGCGTCGTCTTCTCATCTATGAATATGGCGTTGCCGCCAAGCTCCGTTATGGCTGATTCAAACGCTATCCTGGTCCTTGTAGAGGGTTTCTCAAAATAAAGTACCAGTATGGGATGCTTCTTCAATGAGAAGCGCTCTCCCTTCTCTATTCTGTCCGCTATGTCAAATATCTTCAGAATATCTCCCTTTGTCAGATCAAGGGAGTCAAGGAGGTTCAATCAACCACCGAATATCATTCCAAATCCAGAATTTGCCCTGTTCTCCTCATCTTCCTTTAGGGCTATGAACTTCTTTTCTATTTCCGAAGGCGCTCTTTTTATCGTTTTAAACTCTTTCTTGAACCTTTGCTCGGCAAGGTCCAGAAACTCGTCGGTAGCCTTTATGTACAGATAGCTTTTGCTGTCCTCTATTCCGATCGATTTGCCTTCCCTGAGGTCGCAGTCCTGCCTTGCGAATATCGCATTTGCAAGAGGGTCGTTCCTTAACTTCTCGAGCGCGGCCTTTGCGGCGGAATCCTGTTCGGCAATCCTCTTCTTTTCATCTTCACTCATATTTGCAAGGTCCTTTTCGGTTACCTCGCGTGTCTTTGGTATAAGATTAGTGTCAAGGTACGGATCGTATGAAAGAAGCTTCTTGAGCTTCTGGGCCTCTGAGGCTTCGCACTCATATACTCTAGCGGCCATTTCAACCCTCCACGAGTTTGGCGTTGACGCTTCCTTCTCGCCCTGGCCTGTTCAGCACCACTGCCTTGCCAAGATCCGTCTCTATTATCGTACCCTTAGTTATTATGTTCTGACGGGCAAAGTTCCTGTTGTCCCTTGATTCCCTTACGACTTTTATCCTTACCCTTTTGTAACCGTCTTTTGTGAGCAGGTTGACAAATGCTGCGCTCTTGAGGGTGCTTGTCCTTTTTCCTCCACGCCTTCTTACTATCTTCGAAGTGTTGGCTTCCACCTTCGCGGCGGCGAGCTTTGTAGCAGAGAAGTAGCTACCTATTTCGCTCCTTCTCTTGTCCTTGAACTTGATCTTGCGCTTCCCGTTGCCGCTCCTCTTCGTGGCGGACCCTCTGTGCATTTGAACTCCAAATTGACTCATAATATCACTTAAAATGAGAATATTATATCAAATAATGAGTTATTTAAGTGTTTCTGTTCTATCGTGAAAGCCTTAGATCCAGCATCATCCTGAGGCAATCATAACCGCATCCGATGCTGTCAACGTATTTGAAACCCAGTTTCTCGTAAAGCGCCGTTGCCGCGCCATTGTGTTTTTCCACTTCGAGAAATACCGCAATATGGCCGGCAGACCTTGCCTTCCTTATTACCTCTTCCATCATATATTGGCCTATCCCGCTTCGCCTGTGTCCTCCAGACACGCCTATAGTGAGATATCCCATCGTGCCCTTTTTGGAGCCCATTCCAAACTTGTTTGAATGCCAGTCAAGGGTCTCTTTTGAGAGAGGCCTTATCGATGCATAACCTACCAGTTCATTGCCGGATACGGCAACAATGTTTATTTGCCTATGATACTGGCCCCACAGGCCTTTGGAAAATACGCCAATCTCCCCATCGCTTTCCGCAATGCCCCATATCCCGCGCGCCAGCTTTACGAAACGTGACAGATCTTCCCTCTTGGCTTTTCTTATTTTCAGCTCGGCTCCCGGACCAGTTTGCGCACTTGCGTACGAGCCACTTTCTGGTCTAATAAGAGTCTTAAGATCATGCACCTCTCGCGCAGTGGGCACTGAAGTATTTACCATGGTCATAGGTTGCATTTTCGAGATATTTATAAGTATTTATTATATTTCCTTGAGCGTTTTCATGTATATCTCTTCATGTACCGGTCCATCGCTGGCGAGCATGCTTTTGATCAACCTTATGGAATCACATGCGAATTCCCCAAATTCGGCCTTGCCATGCTTAGCTATGAACTTATCTATGTCCTGTTTTGTGCCATAAGTCGGTATCTTCACCCTTCCCACCGTCAGATGTGGAACGAATGCGCGCTCTTCGGGTTCCCCTATGCCCAAATCGGAAAATCCTGATTTCATAGCGTCGTACATGTTTGCCATTGTTCCGTTGTCGAATGCGTTTACGAACAGGACGCGCGGTTTATCTCTAGTGAAAGTGCCGAAGCCGGCTAGCGCTATGTCAAATTCCCCTATATCTATGTCGTCCATCACCCCTTCCACCATCTCAATCTGTTCGTCATTAAGGCTCTCGAAAAAATAAAGCGTTATGTGGAGCTGGCTCTTTGGCACGAACCTTATGCCTTCGTTGCGCAGCTCTTTAGAAACCTTAAGTATCCCCTCCTTTATCTCATCAGGGATTTCCACAGATATGAAAGCTCGTGTGCCCATATTATCGCACCCTTTTGTAAACTTATCCTCACATTCCTTGTCTTACTGCGCTGTTATGAATTTACAGGGAACTTTTTTATATCTGAGCAAAAAATCTAATCCGCACCTTAGGTGTAGTTATGGCAAAAAAAAGGATAACCGAAAAGACAAGGCTGAAGTCAAACGACCTGATAAGAGTGGAGCATATGGAAAAGCTCTTTGAGTACATAGCATATGGCTCGCTTCTCATAGATTTCGGCATAGCGGCAGTTACGCTTTATTCCGCAAACAGCGGAAACGTCACCCCCGCCCTGCTGCAGGTGCTATTGAACTATGCAGTCACAGTAGTATTGATAGTAAGCGCAATACTGTTCATCACCATAAGAGTAATGGTGCATTACGAGAGGGTGCTTGACGGATTCGCAAGGCTTGTCCTCAAGATAAGAAAATAGAAACAGGAGAGCTGCCATGTATTTAGCTTTATGCAAATATGTCTATAGTAATAACACAATCTAGATAGTGAACTTCATGGACTACAGTGACACCACGGTCGTTATACCTGTCATGGAAGAGCCAGCCGTAGAGAAGGTCACAAAAGAGGTGCTAAATAATCTTCCGAAGTGCAGAGTGATAATAATACACAAGGGGCCGATAAGCATCAATCTAAGGCACAGGGACCTTACGGTAGTAAAGCAAACGGGCTCTGGAAAGGGGGTTGGAATGAGACAGGCTGCAAAGCTCGTAAAGACAAAGATAATGTGCTTCATAGACGGGGACGACACCTACGAGGTAAAGGACCTGAAGAAACTGGTGCAGCACGTAAGGGACGGCGCGGACATGGCGATAGGCGATAGATTAAACCACCTTGACAAGGGAGCCATGCCTGGTTACATAATATTCGGCAACTCAATATTGACGATCACGGCGAATGTGCTTTATGGGCTCAGGCTCCACGATTCACAGACCGGAATACGTGCGATGAAAAAAAGGATGTTTGATTCCCTCAATCTCCGGGAAACGCATTTCGGGATAGAGGAGGAGATGAACATCAAAGCAAAGAAAAACGGTTACAGGATAGTTGAGATGCCGACAAGCTATTACAGAAGGGATGGACCAGCCAAGCACATGAAGATATCTGGCGGCCTAAAGCTGTTCCTTATCAACTTGAAGTTCCTTTCAGATAAGTAATTGTTATTTGTCTTGACCTCCCACTTTATTCACCACTAGTAGTCTATTCCTCCCATTTTATCCACCTTCAACCTTCTCCCTTCTCTTTTCCGCTCATGACATTCACCACTATTATTGTTTACTTACGCCCTTAATTTTCTTATAATAAAACATATCACGAAATGTTTTTATATGTTCCACGATTTTAACACAGTGATGCCTAGGTAGGTACAGTGTATTCCAATTTCTACTAATTCGTCTATAGCAGAACCCAATTAATCGCTTTAAATACACCGACATCCCTCTTTCCCATTATGGCGATAACAGCGGGGAAGCCAGGTATCTTCCCAGGCGCACGGCATAAGGAGGAGAAACCGCAACAGACGCTCTATGGGCCCGATGTGGCAAGGTTGCTTAGGGTATCGATAAACAGATTCGAGAACGAAGCCGAAAGGAAGGATTTGCTTGAGAGATTCCTGAAAATAAAACAGGTGCTTCAGAAAGAGGATGTACCTTTCATAGAAGACCTGCTTATTGGAATAGTGGTGACCCTTTACAATGGAGTACATTTGTCAAACGGCAGTGAGAAGGAGTATAGGGAATGGAAGATTCCAACTCACGATGTCGTAAGACTCGTAAGAATACTCGATTCCTTGCCGGAGGAACACAGGAAAACACTCTCTACTCTAATAACAGATTCAGAACGTTATGCAGTAAAGCTCGGGGAGGACGCTATTCAAGAGGACATATTCCATTATCAATACATGTTCCTTGAAGCAAAGACAACCTTCAAACAATGATTCGTATATGTTTAGTATTTTCATCAGACCCTGAGAAATAGCGTGGCGTAGAATACCAGATATTCGACAATCCTGCCCAATATGGGTATGCTCCAAGTAATTCCTTTTATTGTTTCAAGTATCCTCTTGTCTACGCCGCCTATCAGTACAAGCATTATCGGATAAACAAACAACTGCTCTACAAATGCAGCAATGAGTAACGGAATGTTCGCTCCGCCAAACACATAGACCAAAGGCAATATGAACAACGAGCTCACTATGGCTGCCAATGTCACCTTTAGTATGGGTTTCGCATCAAGAGATATCTTGAATTTCCTATTGATGCTTCTAAGGAACAACATGTCCACTATCGCAGGCACTAACACAAACATCAATATCGCAAGCCCCAATCCCTGGAACAATGGTATCAGCACAGGCAGCAATGCAATCTGTATGATTGCACCCATCACATTCGCCTTCAGCAGGGATTTTACCATTCCAAGGCTTACCATCAGGTTTGTAGTGTATGCCGTTATCATTATGAGTATTATTCCAACGCTCATTGCAGAGATGTAATACGGTGCAAGAGAATAAACCGATCCGAATAAGGTGTATGAAAACGGGGTCGAAAGTATTATTAGATACAGTATTATCGGTGCTGCAAATATCAATGCGAAATATACGGAGTAGTTGTAATATTCGGTTATCTTCTTGCGCATTTCCTTGCTCGCCAACGCTATGGAAAACGCGGGAAGGAGCGCAGCGCCTATTGCGCCAAGGAACACGTCAAACATGTTTGCAAACTTGAACGTGAGTCCGAAGTTTCCCACCACAAACGACGCGGTGAAGTATCCCAATACCAAAAGGGATATGTTTGTTGCGAATGTACCTGCCACAACGGACAGGGATATCGGAAGGGAGAACTTCAGCATGGGCTTCCATCTTTTCGTCTCTATGCCTTTTGTTGGCCTTATCCCCGCAAACCCTTTCATTATCAACATATGGGCATATACGGTAGCAACGGCATACCCTATGAACAGACCGAATAACGGAGCCAATGCGCCGAATCCGAGAAGTGCAAATATCACACTGAGCACAGCCTGTATTGCGGACTGCATGACCACTATTGATACTATCTGCCTGTTTCTCCCCAATGCGATAAGAGTAGAGTATGTGAACACGTACAACATGCTCAACACTATGTTAAACGAGGCGATCTGGAATACATACGAGTATTGCGCATCGTGCAACATGTACGTTGCAATCATACTGCCAAGTATGACGGATAGTATAGAGAATGCCATCGTCTCGATCAAAAGCACTGCAAGGCTGTTTACGTAAATGGAGCGCACCTCCTTCATGTTGTGCCTCGAAATGGTTTGCGGTATGAACTTCATCACCATTGAGCTCAACCCGAAATCGCCAAGCGCGCCTACCGTGCCGGCCATTGCCAGAGCCAGCGTATATATCCCGTAAGTTGACGGTCCGAGAAGCCTCACTATGAAAATGAATGAAAGCCCAACCGCAACAAATGTGAATGCCCTGGACACCAGGATTGCGGATGCGGACTTCGCAGTCCTCTTACCTAGCGACACTGACTGGTTGTCTTCCCCCAATGGTGCCTTGTCTGCGCGCATAAAAACAGCAACTTTATATAAGTTAATAAATAGTGTTAATCTAAATTAGTATTGTTTACTTATTTTAAGCGATCGAATGGCAATAATAAAGAAAGTGGAACTGCAACGGGAACAGCAAAACGAGCAGCCGAAAGAGCAAAAAACAGAACACAGCACAAGCACGGAACACGTGCAGCACCAGCCTCATGAAGTAAAGCACGAGCATCCTGCCACAACACAGCAGCACCATGAAAAAGGCACATGGATGAAAACCATAAAGTCGAATTACAGGCCTTATGCCATCCTTTTCGTAATTTATCTGATATTGGCGCTTATCGTCTCTTACCCCATAGCCGCAAACATGTCCAATGTCGCCCCGGGAACAGGAGGCGACCACATACCAGAACCTATGGGACATATGGTGGGTCCCTTATGCAATAACGCATGGGGCGAACATTTACTCCACGCCATTGCTGTTCTGGCCTTTGGGAAGCAGCCTTTCGTTCCAGACAATGTCGCCATTAATGGCGATTTTATCCGCGCCGTTCCAAGCGGTGAGCATACCGTTCGCATATAATGTCATGTTATTCCTCGGGTTTGCGCTGTCAGGCGTAACCACATACATACTTGCGGATTACCTGACAAAGAACAAGTATGCCGCATTCATTGCCGGAATAATATATGCATTCAGCGCATTCCATATGGTCCAGGCTTACAGCCACATAGAATGGATAAATATAGAGTGGATACCGCTAGCACTCTACTTCTTCATAAGGATGCTCAGGAAAGAAGCGATTTACTGGAGCGCAATAGGACTTGCAATATCCCTTCTTTTGACAATATTCATGAGCGGATATGAGCAAGGGCTCATGGCATTCATGATGCTGTTCTTCGTCTTCCTGGCGCATCTGGTTTACAAGCAAAACAGAAAAATAATACTGTCCTTTGCGTTCTGGAAGGCCATTGGGCTTGCCGCAATTTTGTTCATAATACTTGGCAGCATAGGCTTCGCTTCTGCGATTTCAGCGCTGACGCAACCAAACAGCCAGACTACGCTCAACTATCTCAATGACGTATATCACAATGCGCTTTGGAGCAACGATTTGTTATCATTCTTTTTGCCAAGCTACCATAACGGATTCGCTTATGGACTGGCGTCTACCTTCTACTATTCCATATATGTCGGCGACCCCACATCAAGGGTCGCTTATATCGGATTCGTTGCATTGATACTCGCACTGTACGGGCTCACCACCAGCTTCAAGAAAAAAGACATCACCATCATGTTCTTTGGAGTAGGGATCATATTCTTCCTTCTCTCGCTCGGGCCGTTCCTCCAGGTTGGCGGTTCCGTAACCGGCATCCCGGGACTCTACTCAATATACCATGCATTGCCTTTGGTCAACTACATAAGGGAACCGGGAAGGTTCGACCTTATATTCATGCTCATGGTTGCGGTGCTTGCAGCTTATGGGGCAAAGGATATGATGGCAAAGTTCAAGGACAAGAAGACGTTCGGCACAAGCACCATATTAGTGGCAACCGCAATAATAACATTCATCATAATGTTTGAAAGTGCAGGAATGCCATTATCGCAGACATTCATAAACCAGACCACAACGTACATCACGGTACCTGCGTTCTACCAGTATCTTGGATCACATCAGTGGATGGGGGAGAGCATATACAGCATACCCGCAGTCCCAAACCAGAACTCGCAACTGCCAGCACAGTGGACCGGACTTGCGACTTATTATACTGCAATATCTAAGACGCCGCTTGTGGGAGGTTATGTCACAAGGGAAAACCTTACCCAGCAATTGGTGCTTTTCAATATACCGCTTACACAGGAGGTGGTGGACCTGCAAAATGCGACCCCGACACCGTACATAAGCCCTGTTTATCAAAACCCGACAAACCAGACACTGCTGTCGTTCTTCAATTACAACACGGAGTTCGTGACCTTACAGAAAGGCGCTTTCAATTCAACCATAGACACGTACATAGAGACTTATCTGTACGGCACATTCGGAAATCCAGTATATAATGACGGGAACGTCATAGTATTCCAGACAACCAACACACTGGAGAACAGCGCATACAGGAGTTTTGTGGCTTATCCACAGCTCACCCAATGGGCGCCGTTCAAGACGCTCATAAACGGCACGCCGGAGCAGCTCTGGGATCCAATCAACCCGGGAGCCATCGTAGTATATGCACCATTCCCAAACAATACAAATGTGCAGCAGGCATTGAACTCAAAGACAGAGACCATGGTAAATGCCACGATAGGGTTCTTTGGCGTGGCCCCATCTGGAAGCGGCGCATTGTACATAGAGGAAGAGACAAGCAGCGGAGCAACTCCAATCGCATCGTTCAACTTTACAACCACCATACAGCATTACAGCCTAAATGTGACAATGGTCGCAGGGGCGTACGGAAACACTTATCTGTTTGTTCCACAGGAAAGCCAACAGGCAGCGCAAAGCAATCCGTTGGGAGTGACGGACATAACGTTCTCGGGAAGATAGATGAATGAAATAAAACTGATAGTGGATCAAAGGGAAAGGAATGCCGAGCTTATAAAAAGCCTCGAGTACCTTGGACTTGAGATAGAGGTTAAGACAGTCCCCATAGGCGACTACCTTGCGTCCGACAGGGTCTGCATAGAAAGGAAGACGGTAGCCGATTTTGAAAGCTCCATAATGAATGGCAGGCTCTTCGACCAGCTGGAAAGGTTGAGGAATGAATATGATTTTCCGATACTTATACTGGAAGGTGACCAAGACACCTTTAGGTTAAAGCACAACATAATAAACGGCACGATCGTTGCCATCTACATAGACTTCGGGATACCCGTTTTGTTCTCGCATGCCCCGGCCAACACCGCAGAGCTAATAGCGAACATAGCAAAAAGGGAACAGGCTGGAGGCAACAGGAGGGAACCATCGGCAAAAGGAGGGGCGAGGGCTTACACAAACAGGCAGTTCCAGGAATTCATTATAGGAAATCTTCCAGGAGTGGGGCCGAAGCTCGCAAAGGCGCTTCTAAAGCACTTTGGCTCGATAAAAAAGATATCTAACGCGAAGATAGAGGACTTAATGGAGGTTGAAAAGATAGGAAAGAAGAAAGCCGAGAGAATCCATGGTGTAGTAAACAGCGCATATGAAGGCACGGAGGTGCAGGAATCGGTTTAGTTTTTCACACCCTATAATATATTTTTATATACTTCCATGCCTAATATACTTGAAATTTTACTAATAGTAAATTTTTCTGGCACAGGTGTATTGGTTGGTCAACAAGGCAGCGGCTGAAAACAATTCCATAAAGAAGGATATAAAATCAATAATACGCTTCATTTATATCAAAAATGTCCCATCATATGCAAACAGTTTCTTCTTCCTTATCGGAGTGTATCTCCTTGAGATCTTCGGCATAATAGGGATAACGGGCATGATAATGCTGGTGTTTGGACCATATTGGTGGGACCTTACGCCACTGGGGACTTTTGTAAGGAGCATACATATGTGGGCCGCAGAGGCGTTCGTCACGCTTATGTTCCTGCATCTTTTCGTCAATTTCTCCACTTCTGCATTCAAGAAGAAAAAGCTCATGTGGATGATAGGGAGCATGATGCTGTTCCTTGCGTTGTTCGAGTTCGCGTTTGGCGTGGGATTTGGAGGCAGCCTTTTCGCGCAGGCAAACCAGCAGGCAGGGGCGGACCTTTGGAACGGAATGGGGCTCGGCTACTGGATAAACCCGATGAATTCCGGCGCGGTCATGGGCTGGCATGTGGCAATAATTCCCATGTTGCTGATTCTCCTAATGGGCACCCATTACTTGATTGCAAGGAAGAAGGGCTTGAACACGCCGTATAGAAAAGACGTCCCATACACTATGGTCGCCGCAGACCATGGCGCCATGTACAAGACGATGCTCTATGTATTAATTGTCATAATGGTGTTTGCAATTCTGTTCAGGGCTCCTTATGTGCCACCGCTCACCATAAGCCAGGCGGCGCAGTCGCAACCCGGTGCAATCGCACTCACGTTCCTAGCCGAATTCAACTATTCTTCGCAAACCGCAACATACATGGACACGATAGACCCATACAACTTCAACACCAGAAGCGTTTATGTGACAATACCGTACGACAAGTACCTCAACCTTACCCATTCGGTAAATGCAGAGGAATCGTTCTTGTCTGAAAATTCCACACAGCAGAACCTGACAATGTCGCAAGCCGCTTCGTACTTCACAAACAACGGAACTATATCCAACGGTATGAATTCCACGAACCCTTTGATAAGGCTTGCCTCAAGTCTGACATATATGGCGCAGAGCGGAGTTTATGAACCGGTGCTGCAAAGCGAAGTGGCAAGCGGGGCCAACACCACTTATGCGACCCGTTTCTTGGATGATGCAGGCGCATTGTGGGGTACTGCCGACAAATACGGGCTTGGCACGGCGCAGTACGGCATGCTTGAAGTGGGGCCTTCGCCATGGTACCTCCAGTACTGGCTGCTCCCGTATAACCTGATGGAGAATGCGACGGCAGGCATACCGTGGTGGAGCGACCTTGAAAACGGATTGATTGCCACGTTCGGTTTCGCCCTGCTGCTGTTCCTGCCTTACATACCGGGATTAAGGGATATCCCAGACAAGCTCGGTATGTACAAGATATTCTGGAAGACAAAGAAATAGCCGTTAGTCTTCTATCCTTGAAACAGCCATCCTTTGCAGTATGGCTCCATCAAGATCATGATCGTTTGTGCTTATACCGAAGGTCTTCGCTATCTTGCGCTCCTCGTCCTTTGACCTAGTGAAATCCCTTTCATCCTTTACTAGGCCCTTTGCCTTTTTGTAAGACTGCTCGCTGTTGGCGAATATCACGAATTCCTTTCCGTCTGCGCCAATGATGTCTATTGCGTCCTTTATCTGCCTGGTCATAGCGGCAAACAACATCATCTCCATGGCCATTCCGTTAGAGATGTTGCTCTTGTTGGCGAATGCGCTAGCCGCATTCACGTATGCGCCGATAAGGTGTGTCTTGTTTATCACCTTATCCTTGGAGAATATCTGGATAACGCAATCCATATCATTTATCTTGTTCAGCTTGCCCACTAGGGTCGCTGAATCGAAATCGGACTTCGCAATCCTTATCACCGCGGCGTCAAGGCCTATTTTAGCTTCCATCGTATTGATTGAGACAACAAGCTATTTATTACGATGTTAATATCGCCGGACACTCGCAAATTGTTACAAATGTCACAAACACGAATGGGGATACGACAAGCAAAATCAGCAGGATTGCCAAGAATGTGTATGTGAATAGCGCAAGTAATTTTGTTTTATTCCTGAGCAATATGTTCGTTGCTATGAATGCTATGGACAGCATCACAATGCCAGGGATGTAGTTTGTGGTTATGGTAATCGGGGAAAGCCCATTACAGTTACAAATACCAAGCGGATATAATACCATGACATATATGGTGGCCACATAAAGTACCAACAATGAAACTACCGATAGTGGATTCACTTTTGCTTCTGTCTTCGCTTTTGCCCTTTTCATCACATAAAGCAGCATTGTTTCGACAACTATCAGTGCCACTATTACCGCTATGATTAACAGTTCATTATACGGGTTTGATCCGGCAACTTGAACCGCCTGAGAGGTTCCTATTGAGGGGACCATTGGAGCGCTTGCAGTAGTCCTTTGCAGATTCCCCGAAAATAATGTAATAAGCACCCCGAGCACTGCAGTAACGAGCACGCCAAGCTGCAGCAGCCTTTCCCTGTATGTGCTGATTGCAAACCCCACTTGCGCGCCATGCCCAAGTTCAAAGTATTTCTCCGTCCTGAAATGGGGGTTGACTTCACCATGAACGACGTCAAGCCTTTCCAGTTCGGACAGATGCTGGCTGACTGTAGATTTTGCGAGCCCAAGCTCATCGCTGAGCTCCGCTACGGTTTTCCTTCCGGTCTTAAGCCTGTTTATTATTTCGTTCTTTGTCTTTGTGTATTCGCTCATCGGCTCACATCATGCAGGATATCTCACAATAGCATTTCCATCATATGGAGATGTGCCTATAGTAAGCAACAGGTATTTGCCACCGTCACATATGCCAGGCGCAAACTCCATAAAATACGTGCCTTGCATCGCATTCGCGGATATTGAAAACCTGGCCGTTACGTTCACCTGTGTGTTGTTGTATATGGGAGTGGAAACGTTATAAGTCCCATTAGATGCATGCTCTGTCGTGTTCTTCATGCCAAGATATTTCAGGCGAAGATTCTCGCTGGCGGGGCTGAACGTGACATTTATTCCAGGCACTGAATTAGCTTCGTACACAGAAGTGCCATTTGGCAGTATGTAGCTAAACCACACTTTATTGGTTATGCTCCTTCCTGTGATATTGTGTTTCGTGTAATTGAATGTATAGACGTATGTCAATGAAATAGCATAGGTTATGGTTCCGTTATCGCCAAGCCCTATCAGATAGTCACCTAAATGCGTGCTGTTCGAAACATAATACGAAAATCCAGTATAGTTGACAAATGTTGTAGATGTTCCAAGAACGGGGAGCGGACAATCGGGAGCAACCGGAGTGGCGGGCTCAACAAACGGGGCTTTTATTATGCCCGTGTTGATAACACCATTATAAAGGAGGACAACGCCTGCTGCCATCACTACCGCAATTACGGCGATACCAGCCAACAAAATCATGTTGTTCATTCAGTCACCTAAATATCATTTATTAATCGTCTTCCACAGCCTTGCTGCTCCAAACAGAGCCGATGCCCATATTGCAGAATACATGATGAGATCAACTATAAGATTGATGTAATTTATAGTTACATAGTTCGCTACGCCACCGGTAACGTAGTTCACAAAATAATAATACCATGCAAGTGGCCATCCATATTGGATTGTGCCAAACTTCACAGTGGGCGTCATCTGGATTGATTCGGTTAACCATGCGGTTGTTGCGCCAGCAAGAGGTGCAATCACAACAAACAGAATCTTTCTGTTCATCTTATCATCAACTATACTACGAAATGCCAGATATAAATACCAGAAATAGAGCGTTCGGTTTTTTACATTTTAGCATTCGGTTTCATTTTTCAAAGGCAGAGCCATATCTACAAATATATTATGCCCCTTCCCATCGTCTGCATGTGCAGTTCTTTGATGGCTTTGAACAACCAGAGCATGCCTTGTTCCTTGTCTCTGCCCCACATTTACCGCATGGAGTGTATCCACATGTTTGACACACGATCGGGTTTCCCAGTTACTTTTTAAAGGGTTTGCCGAATCTTTAGGTAGAGCTAGTGCTATTTTAATTTTTTTATATAGACTTCAGAGCTCACGCTACCTTTTCTTAAAAAGAAAAACAAAAAGAATGGAATGGATAATCATCAATAAACCTTTAGTAACGGTGTGTTCACGGATCGCCGAAGCTTTCCGTTTGCGCACCCGTCCTATCAAAGCCGTATATTGCGGCCGGTCTTAGTGCCTAGTTTCAGGTAAGGCTTCGTCCTTAGATGCTTTCAGGACTTATCCTTATGGCGTGTGGCTACCCGGCAATGCTAACACAACCGGTACACTAGAGACGCCGTTCCCCCGTTCCTCTCGTATTATGGGGAACTTATCTTCTGGCACTAACACTATCAGTAGATACTACCGTACTGTCTCACGACGTACTTAACGCATCTCGCGTGTGTTTTTAATGGGAGGACAGCCCAACCTTTGGCGGCTTATGCACCACCAGGATAACACGAGACCATATCGATGTATCAAACCGCGAGGCCGCTGAGGGCGTTCACCCGCGACGAATCGATTACCTCTAGAGTAACTTGTTTGACAGCTTGGAGCCCCATCAAAAGAGCTTCCAACGTTCGTTAAGCCCCACTTTCGTGTCTGCTTCCTTCGCTTTTCAGAAAACAGTCAGCCCAGCATTTGCCTTTATGCTTACCACCGGGTTCCCAACCCGGTTAAGCTGAGCGTTGGTCAATTTCGTTTCCTTATCGAAATCAACCGTCCAGTCTAACTATCCACCTGCCGCTGTCCTCTTTCGAGTAAGCTATGCCATAAATTATAATTGGTGTTACATTGTCGCTCCATGCATGCCGCAGCATGCACTTCGACGCTCCCAATTACGCTATGTATAACCCATAACACAGCAACAACAGGCTATAGTAAAGTTTCATAGAGACTTCGTTTCCCACTGATAGATCGTGGCATATTCACCACGCAGTCAGT
>JAMCZN010000019.1 GCA_023485505.1 Candidatus Martarchaeota archaeon
TAGATTAGACGTGAATAAGGAGGAGAGGGCCAGAAGGTGGGCAAAGGACCACAAGGAAAGCCTTTCAAAGGCAAGGCGCATGGTATATGCAAAAGACAGCGAAACCATGGCGCATTTCAAGAAAACATACAAAAAGGATATGGACATGTCGGTGTTTGACATAAGGATAAACTGCGACAAGATAACGCTTAAGGAAGCGGTGTCGTTGGTGTCGATGCTGGCGCTTGTGAAGGAAAAGAAATTATTCAGATGATTGCATTCATGTTAAATCGATGAAGTGATAATATGTTGATACAGCCAGGAAGAGTTTGTGTAAAGAAGTTCGGAAGGGACGCCGGAAGCAGGGCGGTGATAACTGCAGTGGAAAAAGACGGATTCGTAAAGATAATATCGGCGGACAGGCCAAAGGAGAGGAGATGCAATCCAACCCATTTGGAGTTCCTCAACGAGACCGTAGACACGAACAACAAGGAAGCGCTATACAAGATGCTTGGAATAACTGAAAAGAAACCACAGCCGAAGGCTGCAGCAGCGCCGTCAAAGAGAAAATGATGGGATAAGTCAGCCAAGGCTGTTCAAACCAATATTTGGATATTTTTTGACTATTTCAATCCCTCTCTCCATGTATTCATCGAAGCTTTTCCTCTTTAGGAAGATGGGCTTAAGTTTAAGCTGCATCTTCACAAGATGCGGATAATTGTGATTCGTATAATATTCAGAATACTATAACCAGAATTCCTTTGCCTCTTTGGTGAGCGAGGTCATAGCCCAAGCCGCTATCTCTGCAAGAGCCCAAACCTGCCAATTTGTTAAACCACTAGTGGAATAGTGTTTTTTGTAGATTTCAAAGTAGTGACATAGTATTAGTTCATGAGCTGTTATCCTGAGAGCCCAGTAAGGATTCTCCATCGCAGTCCTAATTATTTTATTTCCGTTCCCCCAATTGGAGACTCCGCTGTTGACAAGAGACACTATGCAAAAATATGTTTAGACGCCTACGGATCAAAATATTCCGAAAGTAAGGATGTCGCTTCCTTTAGCACTGATTCCTTCTTTGCATCTTTGCTAAGTATCTCGAAGAGCTTGCCCGGATCTATTTTCCCATCATACTTGCTCTCCTTGAGCTTTGCAAGGAATGTAACGATTCCTATCTCCTTTATGGATGTTCCCTCGAAAACCCCTGTGCGCAGGCTGTCTATCTCCTTTTCCATTTCCGGGCTCTTGAGTTTCGATACGTCGAATTCAAGGTAAGCCCTGTTTCCGTATCTTATCCTGAGCGGTCTCAGAATAAGGTCGTTTGCGTAATAACCGTCCTCTAGCGTGCCCTCTATGCACAGCCTTATTATCGGATTATGCCATTTTCCTATTGCATTATCTATCTCAGTTTTGCATTTGTCCGATATCTGCGCCGGCTTTGCGTTGTCAAATTTTAGGTGTATTGTCCTGAACTCCCTGGAATCTATCGGAATAAACTCGTGTTTCGAATCCTTCGTATCAAAAAGTATGAAACCCTTCTTTTCCTGCTCCCCATCCTTAAGCTGTGTCAGCACTGTGCTTCCAGGTATGAGGAACTCCTTTCCATGGACTATTGCTTCGACCCTGCTATGTATGTGTCCGTCTACATAAAGGTCGAAACCTTTTGGAAGATCATCATATCTTATAATGTCGTCGCTGAAAGGGAGCAGTTCATATGTAGACTGGTGCATCATGAATACGTTGAATGCGCCTTCCAATGGCTTCGGGTCGAGCCTTTGCAGGGTCTCTTTAACCCTATCCTCGCTCAGGCCTCCGAGTCCGAACACCGCCAGTTTCTCCCCGTCGTTTTCCACCGTCGCGGTAGATTCGCTTATATCAACAACAAGGCCCGCCAGCGCAAGCAGCGTAAGGACGTTCTCCTTGCCTTCCGATGTCCTCTCATGGGTGCCCGGAATGACGAGTATCGGAACGTCGGTGTACCTCTTGTTCCCGTTGCTGTTGCTCATCCCTGTTACCCTTGCCTTCCAGTCCTTTTTCGAAACGTCCCTGAAGATGTTTATCGCCTTTGCTATTACCTCCGGCTTCGGAGCCCTCTTGTCAAACACGTCTCCCGGGATAAGTATGGCGTCTGCCATTTCGCTGGCCTTCTCCAGTGCTTCCCTTGCCTGCTTGTAGGAATCCTCGGCAAACCTCTCGTATCCTATGTGCAAATCGGAAACTATCGCTAGCTTCATGTAATCAGTGTTGATAATACGGTTTTCACATTTATAACAGTTTCTTGATTATCTTTTACTTTCAAAGCAACATGAAAAGCATTAAATACTGATGAATCGGTTATAGACTGGATGGAAAAGATGGAAAAGAAGATTGCAGCCATAGAGATAGGAGCGACCACTTTGAAGATAGCCGCAACAGACCTTGAGGGAAGGAATGTAAACCTGCTATACAAGGAAAGGAGCGATGCAGAACATCTTGTCCAGCAGATAACAAAGGTCCTTGACAAGTTCGGCGACATCTTCGGCATAGGTGTTTGCGCGCCAGGGCCTATAGACGTTAACAGCGGAATGATATTCACCCCCGCCAATCTGAAGATAAAGGACCTCAACATTGTAGATTTGCTGGAACACAGGTATGATGCGCCGACATTCCTCTACAATGACGCCGTGGCGGGCGTCCTCGGAGAGAAGAATTTCGGGGCGGGAAAGAAGGCGGAAAATCTCGTTTACGTATCAATCAGCACCGGTCTCGGGTGCGGGGTAATCGCAAACGGAAGGGTATTGTCCGGGAAGATGGGCAACGCCCACGAGGTCGGTCATTGCGTGATAGATGCAAACTCTACCGTCAAATGCGGCTGTGGCGGGCTCGGGCATTGGGAGGCTTTCTGCTCCGGTAACGGAATACCCAACTTTGCAAAGTTCCTTCTCGAGACCAAGTACAAGGGGCGGAACACGAGGTTAAGGAACATAAAGAAACTTTCAGCAAAAGACGTGTTCGACATGGCCAAGAAAGATGACGAGATCGCAAAGGAAATAATAGAGGAGGTGGGAAGGCTAAATGCGATAGGCATAGGAAACATAATAAACGTGTACGAGCCGGAACTGATAACACTAGGTGGTTCCGTTGCGGTATTCAACATAGACGCGGTTCTCAACCCCATAAAGAGGCTTGTAAAGGAATATGCATTCAATCCGGTTCCTGAGATAATGATAACCCCGCTGAGGAGCACGGCGACGCTTCTTGGCACTATAACCGAATTGGTCAGCAGATAACGGTCTTCTAGTACGCTTTGCCGAACTTCTTGCGCATCTCCTCAATGAAAACATTCTCTAAGTTGCTGAGGTTTGTGGTTGCAGGCCCGTAGGCGCCAGCCGCGCACGGGTGTCCGCCGCCAGTACCGTTGATCATCTTTGCCATCGACTTCATCATCAGGCCGAGATGTATGTGGTATTGTTTGTCAAGGGGCGACCTTAGCCTTACCGATATGGAGACCTCCTTCTCCGTTTCTGTGTAAAAAAGGGCAAGGTCCGCGCCAGCCCTTATCGCCATGTCCGCCGCTATGTTGGCATGGGCATGCGCCTTTCCGTGCAGGAAAAGGGCGGTGTCGTTTATTATGTCTGTTGTGGCCTTTGCCACGTCGTTAAGCGTGCTTGCCCTTGACTGCGGATCTGACACGTGCTGCATGTAATCCATGATGGTTGAATAGTCAGTGCCCGCTATCGCCATAAGCTCGCCCATCTGCATGAATGTCTCCGAAGTGGAATTCTTCAGGTCCGCCGAATCCGAAATGATTCCGGCAAGCAGCAGCAAGGAAGTATTTTTATCAAGGGAGGCCTTAAGCGAGCAGAGGAGCTTGTAGACTATGCTGGACGCGCTGTTGTATCCCTCGTCGTTGAAGACGGAGAAGTTGTCGCCCTGTATGTCCTTTGGCGCATGGTGGTCTATCACTATTACGTTTCCCTTGAACTCCTCTAGTCTATACCTGAATGAGCCACAGTCCTCCAGGTTATTTACGTCAAGCAATATTATCGTTTCCGCACTATCCTCAAACGCATTCCTTACGTTTTCCGGCTTGAAGCCAAGCCTGCGCATTATGCGTGTGGAATTGTAAGTTATAAGGTCCGGCATTATGACCTTGGAGTTTGGAAAATATGCAGACAATGCGATCGCAGACGCTATTGAGTCTGTATCGCCAATAGAGTGGAACGTAAGAGCTACCTTCCTGTCCTTATTCTCCTTCATCAGGAACTTGAGCGATTCAAAATCTATCTTTTTCATCTCGCTCCCGTGCCCTGCTGCTCCTTAAGAGCGCCCGTTATCTGTTCCCTTAAAGATTTTTCCTTTTTTGAAGCATCTTCATACTGCTTGTTTATTATCGTGAGCCTCATCGTTATGGATTCCTCTCTTTCCTTTATCCTTTTCAACGCCTCCTCCTTGCTCACTTCGACGATTGCGCCGCCAAGAGTGACAAAGACCTTGCCTGTGGACTTCTCTATCTCAGCAAGCGCCTCCTTGTGCTCCTCCTTCTCTACATTGAATTGTTCCTTTTGCACGGAAAGGGCCTGCATCTGCTCCTGAATCGTTTGATAGTCCCTTGTGAGCTTTTCTAGCTCTTGTCTTTCCATAATATCACAATAGTTAGTTTACAATCATAAGTAATTTATTAGGTTGCCTATTTGTCATCTGTCCGTTTCCCCAAACACTATGTCAAGGCTTCCCAATATCGCAAATACATCCTGGAACTTCACGTCCGTGCAGAGCTTTGGAAGCACGGCAAGGTTCACGAAGCCTGGCGCCCTTATTGAAAGCCTGTATGGCTTCTGCTTGTCGGGCACCATGTAGATAAGGCCCTCTCCCTTTGGGAGTTCCCTTCTTGTGATTACCACGTCTGGCTTTGCGGCTGGCCCTATGAGTTTTATCGGGGCTCCGACTACGTCTCCTTTTGGCATTCGGTCAAGGACCTGCCTTATTATCCTTATGGACTGGAATACCTCTTCATACCTTACCCTGTATCTGGCGTATGAGTCCCCTTCTGTTTTTACCGGTATGTTGAAGTCGAGCTTGTCGTATATGTAGTATGGCTTTGATTTCCTCACATCCTCGTATACCCCGCTTGCCCTCAGGACCGGCCCGGTAACCCCGTAGGCTATTGCGTTCTCCGTGCTCAAGACGCCCACACCCACAAGCCTTTCCCTAAATATGCTGTTGTCATCAAGCACGCTTTCATATTTGCTCACGCTCTCTTCCAGGTAATCCATGAGCTTCGAGACTTTTTCGACAAAGTCGTCAGGCAATGGCCTGTTGAGGCCCCCAAGCCTCATGTTGACATAGAACATGCGTCCCCCCGTCACTTCCTCCAGGATCTTCAGCACCTTGGCCCTGTCCCTAAACGCCCACATGAATGCGGTGAACATCTGGCCTATGTCGTTCGCAAGCGTGCCTATCCAAAGCAGGTGGTTGGCTATCCTCTGCATCTCTATCAGTATGACCCTTGCCCACTGCGCCGCCTCCTTCACCTGCACGCCCATGGCCTCTTCCACTGACGCAACGTAAAGGTCGCCCCAGCTCATCGGCGATACGTAATCAAGCTTTTCAAAATACGATGGATTCTGCATGTACATCCTTGTCTCGCAGAGCTTCTCAACCCCACGGTGCAAAAATCCTATATGCGGCTCTACGTTCTTTACCGTATCCCCGTCAACATCCACAACCAACCTCAGCACTCCGTGCGTGCTTGGGTGTATTGGACCTACATTTATGCGCATTATCGACATAGTCAAACATCTATCTTCTTTCCGTCCTCCGATTTTCTGTAATCCTTATCCCAGATGAAGCTCTTCCTCAACGGTGCGTCAATGCCGTTCCACTCCTCGAGAAGCAGCCTCTTCGCCTTCCTTCCATTTACCTTTATGCCAAACATCTCGGAAAGCTCCCTCTCATACCAGTCTGCAGCCTTGTAGATGTGCTCTACGGTGTCTATCTCCGGTTTTTCGGGCAGCAGCTTTACCGTCACTATCTCCTCCTTCTTGTTGTCCGTGTTGTACAGAATGTACACTAACTGTAAGTAGCTGGAATAGTCAACGGCCGTTATCTTCTTCAGATAATCAAACCCTTGCTTCCTCATTATGTCTAGCTGTTTCACTAAGGTTTCTTTCGGTATTTCCTGCAACTTTACCACTCACTTTGTCTTGTAATTTCATAAGCGCTGCGAAAAGGTTCTCCGGCCTTGGAGGACATCCCGCTACGTAAACATCCACTGGAAGGACCTGGTCTATGCCTTTGACTATATTGTAGCTCTCCCACCATGGCCCGCCTGCCGTGGCGCATTCGCCGAATGCTATGACGTACCTCGGAGAGGACATCTGTTCGTGAGCCTCTTAATTCTAGGCACCATCGACTTGGTCACCCACCCCGCTACCAGCATCACATCGCACTGCCTTGGCGTGGCCCTGAACAGGAGATAGCCCTTTCTTTCCGCATCTATCCTTGCGGCGCCGAAGTCCATGAGCTCTATTGCGCAGCATGCCAGCCCAAACTGCAATGGCCATAGCGAGTTGGTCCTGCCCCATTTGATCAGGCCCTTTGTCATCGACTTCGAGACCTCGCTGAGCTTGGTGAACATCGCTCCAGAAGCCTTTTCGGATTGGCTCAGAGATTGCTCTACGAGCAGGCTCATCTTCTTCTCCGCGTTGAGGAATTCCTCATCATCGTACGGAGCCTGTGCATTTTCAATCCCGTTTCCGGCGTTGGCTTCATCAGACATTCTTACCACTTGTTATCTTGTAGGCTATTATGGCAAATACCATTGACAAGGCGGCTATCCCTATAGCTGCTATGTTTATGGTAGTGGGGAGCTCCCTTGCGGATATCGCCCACAGAAGTATCAATATCCCCATGATCTCAAACGGAAGGAATATCGCAAAGAACGGGAGATACTCGTTTTCCACGTCCCTTCCTGTGCCTATTGTCTTCTCGGCGCTTTCATACGGGGAGTTCTTCAATGCGCTCGTCCCCTTGCTGTACCTGAGCATCCTTGAGGTAAGAAGGTAGGAGAAAGGTACGAATAATGCGAATGCGGCAAAGATGACCAATGCTATATAGTTGTAGTAGTCAAGATACATAGCACATCAATAGCAAATAGCTGCTCATCTTTATATAAGTTTTTGAAATGCCGCTGCATTATGGCGTTAATCGTATACAGTCACCGATAGCCATATAAATCCCGCAAATCAAGGTGTATACACTGTAATATCCACCACAAATCCTGATTTCTATGGTCTCAAAAAAAGACATGCTTGCGAAGAGCGTAAAGGACATAAGGCTCAAGAAAGGCATGACCGTATCTGAGCTATTCAAGAGCATGGAGAATATGGGCGGTTTCTCTGCCCAGCACATGGTAAAGGGCACGAAGATAATGGGCGACATGCTCAAGGACAAGGATTCATTCAATTTCCTCTCTTTTCCCGCAGATATTGTTTCAACGGGCCTTAGGGGCGTGCTTGCCGACATGGTGAAGCACTTCGATGCGATAATCACGACGTGCGGAACTTTCGATCATGACCTGGCAAGGGCGTTTGGAGGAGTGTACAGCCAAGGAACATTCAACGTTGACGACGCGATGCTCAGGAAGATGAAAGTGTACAGGCTCGGCAACGTTTTCATCGAGCAGGACGAATACGGGCTAAAGGTCGAGAACGCCTTCATGGAAATAATGAACGACATTTACAAGCAGGACAAAAGGAGGGAGTTCAGCGCAAGCGAAATCGCATTCGAGTTCGGCAAGCGCATAAAGGACGAGGGTTCAATATTGAGGCAGGCGTATCTTCACAATGTGCCTATATACGCTCCTGGCATACTTGATGGCGCATTCGGCACCCAGCTGGCATTCTATGCGCAGAACCACGATTTTAGATTAAACCTGATAAAGGACGAGCTTGCCCTGAGCAACATACCGTTCGACAACAAGACGACCGGGGCATTGATGATAGGAGGGGGCATAAGCAAGCACCATGTTATATGGTGGAACCAGTTCAAGGACGGGCTTGATTACGCCGTATACATAACCACCGCCTCGCAGTTCGATGGAAGCCTTTCCGGCGCAAGGCTTACGGAAGCGGTGTCGTGGGGCAAGGTAAAGGAAGACGCCGAATACGTGACTATTGATGGAGATGCTACAATAGTGCTGCCGTTCATGATGGCCGCGCTTGATATTGTGTGATATCTTGGGAGCTACGAGCGCCGAAGTCAAGATGGCAGCCAGCATAGAAGTGCCTAAAGAGATAGCAACAATGCTATATCTGACAACATCAAGGCTCAGCGATCTTGACAAGGACGATTTTGTCGTTGCTGAGCTTTCCGGGCCCGCAACCCATCTTCTGAAGGTCCCGGGAAAGCTCATACGGCCCGGCCTTGTCTTCAGCTCTGCGCTGATGTTCAAGCAGGAGCTTGAGAAATTCGTGGATCTTGCCATGGCGATAGAGCTTCTCCATACTGCTTCGTTAGTGCATGATGACATACTTGACAGGGATTCGGTGAGAAGGGGCGTAGATGCGGTGCATACGAAGTACGGCAGCGACAAGGCCATACTTGCGGGAGATGCGCTTATAGCAAAGGCGATAGAGCTTGCGAGCCCGTATGGCGGCGTCGTGGTAAAGAGGGCGGCCGAAGCAGCAAAGAACATGTGCGCGGGAGAGACCCTGGACATAGAAAGGCAGAAAAGCGGGAGGCCGATGAGCCTTGACGAATACAAGACCATAGCCGAGCTAAAGACCGCGTCGCTTATAGCCACGTCCACAAGCGTCGTGGCGGATTACATAGACGACGTAAGCAGAAACGCCCTTTATGACATCGGTTTCAACATAGGGATGTCGTTCCAGATAAGGGACGATATAATGAACTATGCGGGCACTGAGGCATTGGCAAAGAAGCCGGTTGGCAATGATTCGATATATTCAAGGCCAAACATAGTAAGCGTATTTGAACAGGCAGGAAGGCCAAGCCCGCTAAAGACCGCAATAAAGCTTAACAATTACTATGTGGATGGCGCAAGGGCGCTGCTGCAAGATGTGAAGTCGGACATGTTCGAAAGATATCTCGATTTCCTGAGCATTGCCTGAAGGGAAAGGAAAAGTCAGATGTAAATAGGTTCAAATCTCGAAATCAATCCTCGAGATTTATCGTGTCTCCGATCTTAGGTGCATGCGCTTCGTATCCTTCCAGCTTCAACGATTCCGCGAACCTTTTTGCGTTGTCTTCGCTTCCATGCACGCACACCACCACCTCCGGGGCGCTCTCCTTCACGTACTTGAACAAGTCGGACATGCCGGCATGCGCTGAAAAGTCATGGAATGAAACCGGCGTCTGTATCTTCCTTCTTGCGCCGTTTATCCCAATGTTTCCCGTTTCCAACAACAGCCTTCCGTTGGTGTCCTCCTGCTGGTATCCCGTAAGGAATATATGCGAGTTTTTGTTGAGCTTTGTTATGTACTCCATGACGGGGCCCCCATTCAGCATCCCCGAAGTCGTAACCACTATGGATGGGCCGTTGAGCGCATCCTCCCTGTCATACTGGTCCTGTACGAACTTGATGCTTCCCGCCGCGTCAGACAAAAGCTCCGCATTGGCTATGTAATTGGGATAATGCAATGCTATCGACGTGGCGTCCTTCGCCATTCCGTCAAGGTACACGTATTGGGAAAGCCCAGCCCTGTGAAGCATCGTTATGAGCTCCTGGCTCCTTCCAACGGCAAAGCATGGCAGCAAAGCCGTGCCTCCGTTGTCTATCACGCTTTGTATCTCCTCTACCATGCTATCTATAGTGTCGCTCCTGTCCGGGTGCTCTCGATAGGCGTATGTGGACTCTATTATTAGGACATCGCTCTTCACTATGTCCGCGCCGTTGTGCAGCAGCTGCTTGTCAAGCTTGAAGTCCCCGGTATAGACTATTCTTTTGTGCTTCTTCGCCATTGGCCTTTCTATTAGGGTTATTGCGCTTCCGCTTATGTGCCCGGCATCAAACAGCTCTATGTCATATTTTCCAAAGTGCGCTGGTTTCTTGTAATCAAGCTTTGTATATCCCTTCATGAACCTTTCAAGCTGCTTCCTGTGGAATCCGGCCGGAGTGTGCTGTTTTTTTGCTATGTTTAGCGTATCCTTTAACAACAGGTTCGAGAATGCAAGCGTAGGTTCCGTGCCAAAAGTCGGTATTGTGGCATCCTCGTACAATGCGGGGGCATGACCGCTATGGTCAAGATGGGCATGGCTAAGGATCATCAAGTCTGGGACAACGCTTTTCGGATACTCCGTCTTATGGTCTATCTTGACTCCATAGTCAAGCAGTATGCTTCTGTCGTCCTTGAGAAGTATGGCAGACCGTCCAACCTCCTGTGCGCCTCCGTAAAATTTAAGCTGCATTATAACACATCAAAGCATCTTTTTTGAGAATATATTTAAAGATTGGGATTCATTATAGACTGTTCATTATAACAAGAATGGTTTTTATGCCCGATGAAATCGACTTTTTCGATCTTGCAGCGCTTATTAAGATAAAGCCTGATACTACTGTAGAGAGGTTTGGCGGAATGATAAACTCATCGTTCTTCGATGGCGCAAACGTGCTTGGCACCCTAAGCATCAAGAAGCTGATAACGTTTTCGACAACAATGCCAGGCCAGAACCCAATAACAGTCACGGCTGAAGGAAAGTCGCTGATTGATGATGCGAACCAGAAGGCGGCTCAGGATTTTGATCATCTAGATCTTTCCATATTGACCCAGATGTCAAACGGCAAGAGCAACATAAAGGACATAGCTGCTTCCGTAAACGTAAGGCCAAAGGACCTCGCGATGCATCTTTACAGGCTTACAAAGCAGGATTTTGCCGTATACGAGTTCAGGAGCGGCGGAATAACACTTATGCTTACTGAGAACGGATTCAAGAGGGTAAAGGAGGGAATGCCAGTAAAGCAGCCCCAACAAGCACCACAGGAGAATCAGGAGTACAAAATCAACGATCTAAAAGGCCAGCAGCCCCAAACACAGCCACTACAACCTATGCAGCCGCAACCACAAGCCCAACAGGCCACTCCGGAAGTACAGCAGGCTCCGGCTACTCAGGAAGCGGCACAAACGACAGAACAAACTGCAGACGCTATCGCACCTCCTGGCAAAAAGCTTGGAGGAAAAACCATGTACATAGTGATAGCAGTAGTTGTCATAATAATCGCAGTGGCAGTCCTGTTCTTGGAAAAAATAATCTAATCAGTATGTTGCTAGAAGCCAGAACTATCGATTAGCCTATGGTAACTTACATTACGGCGATGCGTAGTTCGTAAGGCGGTCCCAGTCGCCAGGGTAGATTACGTTCCCTACTGTTGCATTGTTCTGGTTGCCAGAATAATCATTTCCATTATCATTCAGCGGCCACCATCCTATTAGCCTGTTTATATCTATTGGCGGTCCTCCTATCCCCTCAAGAAACATTTGTTTTATGGTGTTGGTTGGTAATGGTGTAGAATATTCCTGGAAGTTCGATATGTATCCGGTGAAAGTGCCGCTAATGTGGTTTACTGAAGTTGCGATATCTATAGCGTCGATTGGTGCGCCCACACTTGAAGGATAAGAAAAGGTATTCGACTCGAGTGTGCCGTTTTCACTTCCAACATATACTGTTGCTTTCATGCCAGGGTCAAGTTCAAGTCCGAAGAACTGCCACGTATTTTCCTTCAGACCAAGCCCAGAGTCCTGATATTGGAAACAACCTCCACATACATCATATAACGCCAAAATGTTGTTGCTTGTCGATCCGTCTATCAGCACCCCATAAACATCGCTATAACCGAACAAACTCGGAGTCCCGATCACATTTGTCACATATACCCATCCAAAGAAAGAAGGGGTAGAATCCGCGTAAGTCGAGAAAGCGGTGTAAGCCGAACCAGGCACAACTATTGTTGTGGCTGCGGAATGGTTCATCACTGTAGCGGGCTCCGCGTCGTTGCACACTCCCCCGATCGAAATCTGTGCCGTGGTGGCCGGACCCTGCGGCCTCTGCACATAACAGCTTCCAGGCTGTGCCTTCGCGCCGGAGTTGGTGTTAAATACGCCAAGCGCAAACAGGACAACCAAAGCCACTGCAATGATCATTATCGCCCATCCGTAAGAAATGACATACTCCATGGCGGACTGTCCCGATAAAGCTCCTCTATTGCCACTCAAGCGCTCACTAATAGAGTTCTTTTATGAAAAGGAATAAATAACAGTGGTGTTTACTTATTTCAGGTGTGGGATGATGCAGCTTATGGATTATATTGCGGCACGTGGGTTGCTAAAGAAATATGGGATAAAATCCATAGACAGCTCATATGTGAGGAGCGCAGATGAAGCGGTAACGTTCTCAAAAGGCAAGCCAATAGTTTTGAAGGCCCTGTCGGACAAGGCGTTGCACAAAAGCAGGAACAAGCTAGTCGAGCTTAACCTGTCCAAGGATTCTGAGATAAGGCAGTCGTTCAACGCTTTATCGAAGAGGGCGGCAAAGTTCAAGCCCTACAAGATACTCGCACAGCATATGTCTGCCCCAGGGATAGAGATAATAATAGGCAGCAAGGTGGATCCGCAGTTCGGCCCAATGGTCATGATTGGCCTGGGTGGCATATATGTAGAGACATTCAAGGACGTAGCCCTAAGAGTGTGTCCAATAACGAAATACGACGCGCAGTCTATGATAAACCAGCTAAAGTCGAAGAGGGTCATTGCGCCAGATCCAAAATCCGTGAAGCTTCTGGAAGAACTTTTGGTCAAGGTTTCAAGGATGGTCACACAGAACAAGATAAGCGAACTAGACCTAAACCCGATAATATTGCACAGCAGCACATACGACGCCGTGGACTTGAGGATTCTAAAGTGATATGTTGCCGAAGTCAAACCAAAAACAAAATCTAAAGGAACTTGTAAAGAGGTGCATGGATTCAACCTTTTACTGCACTCTCGCTACGCATGAAAACGGGAACCCGTGGGTCGCTCCCGTGGCCTTCTCTTATGACAAAAGCTTCAACATATACTTCGTGTCAAGCCAAGCATCAAGGCACATGAAAGACATATCGCGCAACAACAAGGTCGCTGTTGCCGTATACACTACTATTCAGAAAGCAACCGCACCAAAGATAGGGATCCAGCTTGAGGGCAAGGTGGAACCCGTAAAAAGCCAGGAGATTCCAAAGGCTTACAAGATATATTTTGGAAGATTGGCGGCGTGGGAGGGCGCGACAATACCGTATTTCAAGAGCAAAGACGCGGAATGGAAATTCTATAAGGTCAGTACGACGAAATTGTTCTACTTCAACCAAAGGTTCGGCGAGGAAAGGAGGAGGGTGAAGTGATGGATGTCGATGAATTGTTCGATGTGAAGGGCAATGTGGCGATAATCACCGGTGCATCTGCCGGCCTTGGCCAGGTTTTCGCAGAAACGCTTGCATCAAAAGGCGCAAAGCTTGCGATATGTGCAAGAAGGGAGGGCGAGCTGAAAAAGTTTGCCCAACTTCTTGAAAGGAAATACGGGGCAAGCGTGTTCTTCATGCAGGTCGACATCACAAAAGAGGACCAGATAAGGAAGTTCTGCAGCGCCGTGGCAAAAAAGTACGGCCGCATAGACATACTTGTGAACAACGTTGGAACATCCGGAGAGACCGCTGGCGATGAACCATCGTTTACATTTGGAAAGGACAAGTGGGATAAGGAGATAGAGAAAAACATGACCGGCACTTTCCTTATGGCAAGGGAAGCGGCGAAGTACATGGCCAAGAACAAATACGGGAAGATAATCAACTTGTCCAGCGTGCTCGGTCTTATAGCCGCGAACGGCTGGAACATGCCGTCTTATTACGCGTCAAAAGGCGGCATAGTCAACCTTACGAGGGGTCTTGCTGTAGAGTTTGCAAGATATGGGATAAATGTAAACTCAATCGCCCCGGGAACGTTCCCGAGCCAGGGCACGGCTTCGATGTTCAAGGATCCTGAGACAGTAAAATACATAGAGTCGCTGGTGCCGCTTCACAGGATGGGCAGGCACGATGATTTAAAGGGAGTTATATTATTCCTTGCCTCACATGCTTCTGATTATATAACCGGGCATACGCTGCCAGTGGATGGCGGCTGGACGATTTGGTGATATTGTGAAAATGAAGTTTGCTGACTTGAAGCACATGCTTGATCCGAAGAGCGTCGCAATAATAGGGGCTTCAGATAAACCTGACAAGGTGGGTCATGCGATAATGCAGAACTATATCGATGTCGGTTTTTCCGGTCCGATTTATCCGATAAACGTGACTTCTGACGGAAAGATAATGGGCTATACTGCATACAAAAGCATACTTGACGTGAAAAAGGAGATAGACCTTGCCGTTATATCGATTCCTGCGCAGTTTGTCCCAAAGGTGCTTGAAGAGTGCGGAAAAGCAAAGGTAAAGGGCGTTGTCATAGTCACTGCAGGATTCGCAGAGGTCGGTGAAGTCGCACTTCAGGAGCAGCTTGTAAAGATATCGAAGAAGTACAAGCTCCCGTTCATAGGTCCGAACTGTCTTGGCGTCATGGATACAAGAAGCAGGAACGACACGCTGTTCCTTCCGACATACAAGATAGACAGGCCAAAGATAGGAGGGGTGAGTTTTGTGTCGCAGAGCGGTTCGGTAGGGAGCTCCACCCTCGACTTGATAAGCGCGGAGGGCTTTGGCCTTGCCAGATTCATATCTTATGGAAATGCCGCCGTGGTCGATGAGGTCGATGTGCTCAACTACCTTGCGCACGACCCCGAAACGAAGGTGATAATATTCTACATGGAAGGGGTAAGGCGCGGAAAGGAGTTCATAGAGGTGGCGAAGACGGCCACCAAACTGAAGCCTGTCGTAATCATAAAGGGAGGCGTAACCTCTTCGGGGGCCGGGGCTGCGCATTCACATACCGCATCTCTTGCCGGAAGCTCTGAAGCGTATGACGCAATATTCAGGCAATTCGGGTTCGTCATAGCAAACGACATCGAGGATCTGCTCTATTATGCGAAGGTGTTTGACACACAGCCGCTCACTACCGGAAACCGCATCGCTATCGTCACAAATGGCGGAGGCCATGGCGTGCTCGCCACTGATGCCGTATCGAAGGTTGGATTGGTGATACCTGAGCTTTCAAAGGATTCGAAAAAGGTCCTGAGAAAAAAGCATGCCGCCATAGTCTCGATAAGGCTGCCGCTTGACATTGGCGGCGATGCGGACGAAAAGCGTTATATGGTCGCGCTCGATACTCTTGAAAACGACCCGAACGTTGACGCAATACTTCTAATAACATTATTCCAGACCCCCGGAGCCGATGAAAGGCTCGTGGAGTCAGTCATAGCGCACAGCAAAAGAAGCAAGAAGCCGCTTGTCGTGGTAAGCACGGGCTCCACCTACACGAAGTCCCATACCGCGCTAATGGAAGCTGCCGGGATACCTGTGTATGAATCCCCTACTGCTGCTGCAGAGGCTCTCGCGGCGCTGATAAAATACGCTAAATACAAGGCAGGGATGGTTGTATGATGAAAATATCAAAGCGAATGGAAGACGTGATAAAGCGTGACAGAAAGGTGATGTTCACCACCACGAGGGAGCACTTTCCATTGGTTGTCGACAAAGGTTCCGGTGACTTCCTGTACGACATAGAAGGCAACCGGTACATAGATTTCTCGAGCTTCATCGGAGTGTATACTCTTGGCGTCAACGGCACCCCTGCGATAAGGAAGGCGGTAAAGGACCAGGTCGACAAGCTCATGCATCCCGCTTTTCTGGATTATCATGCGGAATTGCCCGTAAGGTTTGCAGAGAACCTGCTTACGATGATGCCCAAGGGATTTGGCCGCGTATTCTTCTCCAACTCCGGTACTGAGGCCAATGAAGACGCGATAAAGCTCTCCAGGTTATTTACGAAAAAGAGTTACGTGATAGGGTTTTACAATTCGTTCCATGGAAGGAGCCTTGGGTCATTGGGGCTCACATCCACAAGGATAGCGCAAAGGGAGCACTTCGGGCCATTCCCCAACTTCGTGCATGCTATTTATCCGGATCCATATAGGTGCCAGTTCGGCACTGACAATCCCGATGATTGTGCAATGGCGTGCATAGAACATATAGAGGACAACATTTTGGGAAAGGAATATTCAAAGAACGAAGTTGCTGCCATATTCATGGAACCGGTGCAAGGGGAGGGCGGTTACATAGTTCCCCCGAAAAGGTTCGTGAAGGAACTGAGGAGGCTTGCAACGGAGAACGGCATACTGCTTGTGGATGACGAGATACAGGCTGGTTACATGAGAACGGGAAAGTTCCTGGCTTTGGACAACTTTGGCGTCACTGCTGACATTTATACTATGGCAAAGGCGATGGGTGGAGGCCTTCCCATAGGCGCGACTATCGCAAAGACCTCTCTTGGAGACACTCCTCCTGGATCCCACGCCGGGACATTTGGCGGCAATCTTCTCGCGATGGCAGCCGCGGAGTCGTCATTGCAATATGTTAAGAGAAACAAGGGCAAGCTTGAGCAAATGGTCAAGAAGAAAAGCAACCGCATCATGAAAAGACTCAATGAAATGAAGAAAAGTTACGAGATTGTTGGAGACGTCAGGGGACTTGGGATGATGATAGCGCTTGAGTTTGTCAAGGACAAGAACACGAAAGAATATGCCGCACAGGAAAGGGACAAGATAGCGGAGCAGTGCTTCTACAGGGGGCTCGTCACGCTGCCTTGCGGAAAGTCGGCATTGCGGATAATACCCCCGATAACCATAGGGGACAGGAACCTTGAGCATGGGCTCAACATCCTTGAGGACTCGATAAAAAACAGT
>JAMCZN010000020.1:0-805 GCA_023485505.1 Candidatus Martarchaeota archaeon
CTACCAGCTTCTTCAGGTCCACGGACTCGTTTGTCATGACCGCTTTCTCTATGTCCTTGAAGGAGACCTTTTCGTAGCGCTCCTTGAATTGGTTGATTCTCGACATGAGCTTCTCAAACAGCATTGCCTTTAGTTCGCCGCTAAGAAGCCTGCCTTTCTTGTAGTCGTCGTAAACCGATTTTGATTCGTCCTTGGTCATGAAGTAGCTCTTCAGATACAGGTACGCCACGTCGACATCCGGATTGCCTCCTAGTTTCCTGTGTTCCTCTATGCTGGTCTGGCCTCCGCTGAAAGCGGAAAACACCTTTTTCTTTATTGACTTCTCGTCGTCAAGCAGGAATATCGCGTTGTTTCTGGACTTTGACATCTTCTCCCCGTCCACCCCAGGAAGGAATATCCCATGCAATACTGCGGGTTTCACATAGCCGAACTTATCGGCGACATCTCTGCAGCTCCTTAAATGGGCATCTTCGTCAGGACCTATCGGCACCAACACGTTCGGAATGCCAAACAACTGAGGGAGTATCACATGCGCCGACTGTATCGTCGGATAGAAGTGAAGCCCTATGTTCTCTTCCTGCTTGTAACCGTATATCGCCTTTATTTGCGATAGTGTTATGCCCCTGGAAAGCTTTATCGCAAGGTTGTAGATGTTTGTGTATAGCTGGTCTATAACAAGATGCGTCTTGTTTGTGTTGTAGCCATAAGCGATCATCGACTTTGCCAATATAAGTGAATTCTTGAGCGCTTCCTCTTGAGAGTTTACCTTAAGCGACACATAGCTTTCATCATCGGATAAATTGTA
>JAMCZN010000020.1:815-15513 GCA_023485505.1 Candidatus Martarchaeota archaeon
GAGGCAATCCGGATATTGGTATGAATGTTTCTAGCCCGAACTCTTTTTGGAAGAAAAGATTCGTATCAAATACACCCATATGTCCAAGGTGCACATTGCCGCTGGCGTTGAACCCTGAGACTATGGCGCACTTCTCGCCCTTCTTGAGTTTTTCGTAGAACTTGTCGAAGTCCCTGTGGGAGTATATCATGCCGGTCTTGAAGGTATAGAAATCAGGAAGATTCTTCAGCTTGTCTATCCTTTCGGCTCCGAAGCTTTCTATAAGCTTTACGTTGTCCTCATACAATTTATCCGCTCCCATTGTCATCACATTCTATGTTTAACATGAATTTTTAACCCTTTGTGACTTTCAGATAGGCAAAAGTGGAGAGCTGAATCTAATGGTATTAAAATAATTATATTTTCATGATGGGCCAGGCTGTTTTTGACTAAGAATGAGCGATTATCGCCAAACAAGACCCCTCATAAATTCCATAATATCATTTTGTTTAAGTTGATATTTAAAAGTTGTGTATCAAACGCAGGCCCTATTCCTTGTGCCAGCGCATTCCTTCCTTTGTGTCTTCGATTATGATGTGATACTTATCCTTCAGCACATTCCTTATATCGTCTGCTTTCTTGAAATCCCTGCCGTTGCGTGCGGCCTCCCTCTCTTCAATAAGCCTCTTTATCTCCTTGTCCAATGGCTCCTTCTTTGATTTTATGTGCTCATCGAACCTTAATCCCAATACCGAATCAAAAGACAGCATTGTTTTTATCACGAATTTTGCTTCGGAGCTGTTTAGTTTTCCTGTCGACTCCCTCTGGTTCGTATCGTTCATCACCGCATGCATTTCCGCAAGAGCCATCGGGGTGTTTATGTCATCATCAAGCGTCTTGAAGAACATCCTCTTATGGTCGCTTATTTTCTTCTTGAACTCCTTTGTGTCGTCATTCTTCGATTTGTTTTTGGCCTCTGATAGCCTTCCAAGGAAGTTGTATATGCTTTTTATGGTGTTTTCAGTATTTGTCAACGCTTCAAAAGTGAAATTCAGTATCTGCCTGTAATGGCCTGACATGTAGAAAAGGCGGAGAGCCATCGGGGAATACCCCTTGTCGATAATCTGTTGTACGGTATAGATGTTGCCTATTGACTTGGACATCTTCTGGCCGTTGACAACGAGGAATTCATGATGCACCCAATAGTTGACGAACTTCTGTCCAGTCGCAGCCTCTGACTGCGCTATTTCGTTGCTGTGGTGTATCGCTATATGGTCTACGCCGCCGGTGTGCACGTCAAAATGTTCCCCGAGTGCCTTCATGCTCATCGCGCTGCACTCTATGTGCCAACCTGGGAACCCTCTGCCCCAAGGGCTATCCCATATCATGTCGGTGCCTTCAGCAAACCTCCAAACCGCAAAATCGGTTATGTTCCTTATGCCATCAACCCTTTCTACCGTCGCACCTGCCTTCAGCTTCTCGTTGAGCTGCTTAAACGTTGATCCGGTAAGCTTTCCGTAATTCTTGAACTTAGAGGTATCGTAGTACATTCCGGTGCCGATTTTATAAAGATATCCCTTATCGTCAAGCTTCTTTATAAGATCAAACATCACCTGTATGTTTTCCGATGCAAAAAGGAATTGGTTCGGCTTTATTATGTTCAAATAATCGGATTCCTTAAGGAACATGCCAAAGTACGCCTCGGCTATCTGCTTCATCGTCTTGTGCTGGGTCTCTGCTGAAACCCTCATCTTGTCGTCAGTAGTGTTCGCGTCCCCCGCAAGGTGTCCAACATCTGTGACGTTCTCTATGTGTTCCACAGAATAGCCATTGTGCATTAGTACTCTTTTTATAACATCGTCCATCGTATACTTGCGCATATTGCCTATGTGCGCAGTATAGTATGCGGTGATGCCGCAGGTATAGAAACCGACATTTTTTCCGTTGATTGGCCTGAACGTCTCTTTCTTATGAGTAAGCGTATTGTACAGATGGAGCATACTATCTATCCAATTGGCTGTTATAAAAGCCTTTTGTGTTCACTTGCTTTTGCCGCCACAACACTCGTGATGGCACCTGCAGCCCTTAATCACTTTGTCCCCTCTGCCGCAGATGTGGCACATGCAGTCGCAGTTCTTCTCCATAAATTAACTTCAAAACGAAACTATTTATATGGATAGACAAGTTTTAGTAATCCTTATTATCCAGAAAATATACAATTCTGATGTGATAAAATGGCAGAAAAGTCCAAGGAAAAAAGAGAAACTGGCAAAACAACAGACAAAACAAACGTCATAGTGCAAAAAGGCGGAATACCATGCCTTAGATCAAGGCATAATAAAGAGGGATGCTGCCCAAATGATAACAGTTGTTGCACGTGAGTGGTTCAGCCATCAAGCTTAAATATCAAAAAAGGCGCAAGTTTAACATGGCAAATGATAAGCATGCAAATGACGATATTGACACGATTATAGTCAATGGTACGCGAAAACTTAGGAAAAACGAAATAAATGCCATGTTGGTCAACAGTGATCCTTTCGTGAGGGCAGTAGCTGTGCAAACACAGGAACTAAATGAGCAGCAGATAGATGCTGCCCTAAGGGATAGAAACGTTATTGTAAGGTTTCTTGTGACAAGATATCAGAACTTAAACACAAAACAAAAAGAAAAAGTTAGGTTAGACAGGGAAATCGCATCGCTGCTTGATTCTAAAAGGTGCTGCGGTGGAAACAGAGCAACAGTAAACTGCTGCAGAAAGTAAATCTATTACTGCTTAATGGACTTTTGTATGTTCGAATGCCATTTCTGGTAAAACTATATAAACAGCCAGGCATACCTGCCCAAAATGTTTATATATCAACAGCGCCATAAGATATATTGAAAATGAAACAGGTGAAAGTGATGCCTAGCCAAACAGATACAGATACAAGATACCTGATTCAAGCAAGGAGTGCTTGAGACGTTTGCTAGCAAGGGCATTGAACAGTAATCAAATCCTTATCCTTTCTGAAATAAACGGAAACAGCAGCATAAGCGCGCTTCTTTCACGGCTATCAGAACACCATGGCATACCTCTCTCAAGCCTAAAGCTCAATTCCAGGATACTTAGGGAGCTTGGGCTAATAGAGATAAGCAGGAATGCAATAGATTACGGAGCCGTAGCGCTGAGCAACGAAGGAAGGCTAGTGATGGACATAATATATTATGAGTAAAAGGTGATTTCATGGAAACAAAAATATGAAACCGGAACCTGCTGGAGTTGGCAGTCGATCTCAACCAAAACCGGGAATAGAGCAAAGCGATGACTGGTCGAAATTGCCGTTCTTTGATCCTGAATTCCTTAGAAAGGAAGGAGGGCACTCCAGAAATTCGGTCGCACAGGAACTCAGGGTTTCAAAACGAATCGAAAAGGCGCAGCAGAGAGCCATGCTTAGGGAATCGCGGAAAAAAGAGGATGCAATGATAAGGAAATGCATAGAGGAATATGCGGCGCGCCATGACGGGGACGTGTGGTTCGGCCTTTAGGTGATCAAATGACCAACATTATTAATAGGTTTCTAAACCATTCTAATCTCAGTCACTGTATTGAAAATTTGGTGATAGTATGAAGATTCTCCAATATGACGTTAACAAGATAGAGTGGGAGCTCATAGAGCCAGAAACAGACCCATATGAGCGTGATGCGCCCAAAAAGAAAGAGGTAGAGGATGCGCTCGCCATGTTCATCGCGGTAGAGAACGACGATACCGAGGCGTTCGCAAGCAAGGCTATATCAGATGTGATAGAGTTCGCGGCCAAGCTAAAGAGGAAGAATCTTGTACTGTATCCATTTGCACACCTCAGTTCGAACCTTGAAGCTCCGGCAAGGGCCATGACACTGTTCCATTACATGATAAAAGAGGCTGAGAACAAATCGAAGCTCAGTGTGAGCCATGCGCCTTTTGGATGGAACAAGGCCCTTAGGCTAGATGTAAAGGGGCACCCGTTGGCCGAGATGTCAAGGAGTTATGGAAGCGAAGTGAAGGGGGGAAAGAAGGTGAAGAAGAGGGTTTACGACGTATCGCTAGCGAAGAAAGCGGATTGGTCGGGTTTGCCCGAAAACGACCATAGGTCCATAGCTGAAAGGCAGGATCTGTTCTCTTTCCAGGAGGTCTCGCCCGCAATGGTGTACTGGCATCCGAATGGATTTATAATATACGACCAATTGATGAAATACATAAGGGATAAGCTAGATGAGTACGGGTACCAGATGGTGGCGACGCCAATCATGGCAAACACCGCGCTATGGCACATAAGCGGGCACATAGACCATTACAGGGAGAATATGTTTGTATTCGATGCAAACGATCAGGAAGTTGGCCTTAAACCTATGAACTGCCCATTTGCAATGTTGTTGTTCAAGTCAAGGAAGTGGAGTTACAGGGACCTGCCGTTGAGGCTTGCAGACTTTGACAAGCTTTACAGGAATGAGATAAGCGGCGCTTTGAGCGGGCTCTTCAGGGTAAGGGAGCTTACCCAGGACGATGCGCACATATACATGAGAGAGGACCAGATAGAGAGCGAAATCAATTCCATGATAAAGTTTGTCAATGAGATGTACGGGATTTTCAGCCTTGATTTCAAGGCAAAGCTCTCCACCATGCCAGATAGCCATTTGGGAGACGAAGACACATGGAAAAAGGCCACCGATGCGCTGGAGGGGGCTCTCAAAAGGAACAAGGTAAAGTACGAGATAAAGGACAAAGAAGGCGCATTTTATGGCCCGAAGATAGACATAGACGTAAAGGACTCAATGGGAAGGGAATGGCAGTGCGCGACCATACAGTTGGATTACCAGCTGCCGCAGAGGTTTGGGCTTACTTATACCGGAGAGGACGGAAAGGAGCATATGCCGATAGTGCTTCACAGAGTGGTGTATGGTTCGCTGGAAAGGTTCCTTGCCGTGCTTATAGAGCATCTTAACGGCAAGTTCCCGGCCTGGCTTGCGCCAGTGCAGGTAAGGGTCCTTTCAATATCTGAAAAGTCGAGCAAGTATGCCGAAGAGATTTACAAGAAGCTAAGAGAGCAGCACATAAGGGTAGAGCTTGACATATCTGACAAGACCCTCCAGTACAAGATTAGGGACGGACAGATTCAGCAAATTCCATACATGATAATACTTGGAGACAAGGAAGTAGAAGGCAAAAAAATATCGGTCAGAAGCAGGTCCGGAAAGCAGAGGATGGGAATAAGTATAGACGAGTTCCTCCCGCAGCTCAAGGAGGAGATATCCAACAGGAAGAAGGAACTGATGCTTTGACGTGGTGGAATGATGCGTTATATCTTTATCCTATGCAAGCCAAAAAGCTAAAGCTTCACGCAATGCAGAGGATAGATTGCGTATATCTTATAAATGTAAAGCAAAATCGAAAGGAGGGAGTACATCTTAAGACAGTTGCAAAGTTGACTCTTTAACTGTTTGATTACACTATTAGTTATCTATAAATATCAAGAATGCCGTTATACTAACGGTGTCATCATGGTGGAAAAGGTCGTAGGTAAGATAAACAGGCAGCAAATGGAAGTCCTATTGTCTCATGCTTATGGTCTTATGGGCTCCAGCTGCGATAATGAAATTTTTAGGTTAAAAATACATGAAGCTAGCCACGCTGACTGTGAAAATATCTTGAAGGAGATAATCTCCGATAATGAATATAGAACCAGGCTCCTTACTATCACAGAACCTGAGAACCTAAAAGACATCACAACAGCGCTTGCTAGCATATATCAACTGTATTGTACTGTTGAAGGGTATTTCTGGACACATGTAGCTGGATTTCCAAAAACAAGAAAAGCGTCAAAGGATGCAATCTCAGCAGAGATGTTCAAATCAACACGTCGTATTATAGAAAAAGAGGATTACAAAGAACCAAAAGAGGGAGAATTCGAGTTCCGCGGCTTCTACCTGTTGGTTGGACAGCTTCAGCTTGAGATGGCAAAGGCTGCAGCGGAAAAAGGATTAAACAACCTGGCTAGGAACCTTCTTTGGTCTGGTACTGACCATCTGATAAAGGAGCTGTATATTTCTCCATCAGAAAAATTCTTGCACCCGGGGGAAGGCATGAGGCAAAGTCTGACAGATCTTGCTTTCGAAGGTTATGATCCAGTTGGGAAAAAATTGAGTAGCATTTTGAACGATCCGGACACATCAATAGATAGGATAGCAGAGATGGCACTAGATCTTCTAAGCCAGCAAGGGCCGCAAGGAAAGATCGTTGATAAACTGATAGAGTTGGCAAAGGGCAATGTCGCATACATAAGAGATAAACATATCACAGCAAAGGGCGGCAAGACAGATGAGGAGAAGGTGGAATTGGATATGGTGATAGCTAAGGAGGAGTTCCTGCTGCTTTCAGAAGAGAGGCTAATAGCGCACCAAGACAGCAACCTGTCCGCTTTGCTTAAACATGCGGGATCCGATGCACTGGACATTGACGATGTTAATGCACTAAACAGAATAATCGAAAGGCGTAAAAGCTCAGAAGCGATGCATACGCCTTAGATAAATCAGATAAGTGAACATAACATATGTCTTATACTTTAATCAGTGCGCAACATTGGCATTGAAGTCTTCAGTAGATACCAAGTCTATAGACCTTAGGTTCTTTAGTGGGCCATCTGGCTTTATCCAGGGATATGCTTCAATTGTCTTGAGTTTTGGTTTTATGTTGGAATATTGATTTTGTGAAACTATCCTGTTTACTGTCCTGCCACTTGACACTTCCAAGATGCCTCTACCTACCCAGAAGTCGACATTGCACCCTTTGGCAGAAGTGATAGTGAGCCAATGTCCTATATTCTCTGAGCTCAGGCCCCACGTCATCACAATGGGTATGTGGTTTCCACCGGTGAAATAATCGCCTCTGAATTCAAAATCAGCTTCATAATAAGCTTCTATGTTTTCCTTTGACAGTATCATCGCCTCCATCCTCTGTTCATCGTTAAGGCTTGAAAGGTCTTTTTCTCCTTTCCACATGAATGCCTTTGGCGTCCTGTGTAGCCTTTCTTCTTTCTCATCTTTTGAGAGGTGTTCCCATTCTTCCATCCTTTTTGGAAGTATCTCGTTCATTCTCTTGAACAGTTTCGTTTCATAATCTATCTTCTTGTATTGATCTGCTTCTTGAGGAATAAATGCGTTTATCTTGAAATTCGATGGTGCTTTGCTCCTTGTTAGGTATTCAGAAACCAATGCCTTGAAACTATCATCATAAGCATCAAGATCTTTCTTCGGATAGTTATCTGCCAATGGAACGGCGATGTTCTCGAATTCATAATCGATGTTTACTCCGGGTGCGTGCACCTTTAGTATAGGCGCAACATATTCTGCCATGAAATGGAAATCAAACAGCTCTGCAAAATCAATATTTGGATAAGACGGATTCCAATAGTGCTTGTAACCGCCAAAACATATTATAAGATATAACGGTTCATTCGAATCTATGCTTTTCCTCACCTTATCGGTTATGTCTTTCTCAGTATCGGGATGTACCTTTGCTCTCCTAAACTGCCTTGAAAATAACCGGTTCACTATGAACTTTGCCTTGTCTTTCTTTGCAAGTTCAAGGTCATCAGAACTTAATTCCACATTTGGAAACATAAGTAGTTTATCTAGAAAATCTTTGACCTGCTTTCCAGCTTCGCCACTATCCAGAAACCCATCACTGCATATAATCATTCAAATAATTTTGCAAAAACCTTGGCATCGGTAATCATATCGTCTATATTTGCAGATTCGTTTGGTATCCTTGCAAGGTCCTCCAGCTTGCTCCAAACCGCAACATTATAACCCTTGCTCCTGAAGAATGTTGCAGTTGTCACACTGCCTATTCCTGATACCTTTGGCTCAAGACCCATAACTTTCTTTATCGCGTTCTGGGTTAATTTTACCACTTCGGAATTTGGATCAGTTGCTGGGGACGAATCCATTCTAAGATATGTCTCTATTTTTATCTTTACATTCTTGAATCTTGGCATATCTGCGATACGCTGCAAATCCGCAAGTACCTCATCTATGTTGTACTCTGGAAGCAATCTGCAGTCCATGTAAAAGACCTCTTCTCCAGGCACGGTATTCACATTGGAGGTGCCTTTCTCGTGTTTCGTCATCTCGAATGTCGAATATGGGGGTGAAAATATGCTGCTGTTAGAGTTATATTTCTCGTGAAGAAGCTTATCTGCTGCGCTAAGGAACTCCACAGCATACCTCAATGCATTGACGCCGTTTTCTGGATGGCTTGTCTGTGTCTGTTTCCCCTCTACGATTATCTTTATCCAGGCAACGCCTTTTTCTGCAGTGTCTATCACGTCGCCATCCTTGCTGCCCCATGCAGGTATCATGAACATGTCATCTTTCTTGAATATGTTTTCTTCAAGAAGCTTGCAAATCCCGTATATACTACCAAGTTCCTCGTCTGACACCAAGGCTATGCCCATATTATACTTTGGTTTTACGCCACTCTCTTTCAATGCTCTTATGGCATATATGGCAGCAATTATGTCTTGACCGTTGTCATTGGTGCCCCTTCCGTACATCTTACCGTTTTCAATGGTCACCTTGAATGGCTTATACTTCCATTGCGACAGGTCTCCTTCGGCTGCGGTATCTATGTGGGCCACAAGCCAGATGGTCCTTTGAGCGGTCCCATAACTGGTTATAAGGTTTGGCCTTGCCGCGCCAGTACCATCTTTGTAGTCATATCTTTTTACAACAAAACCCAAATTCTTGAGCAGCGATTCAAGGTAATTTGCCCTTTCCGTTTCGCCTTTGCCCCCGAATGCGGGTGGAATTGCGGGAATAGAGATTACTCTGTTTATCTCGCTTAGCATCTCGTTCTTATAGCTGTCGATAATGCTAGAGGAGTCCATTAAATCACCAATAAGCTTGTGCATTAAGGCTTAAAGCACTTGTGAAAAAATACGTCATACGCTCTTTGCTTCCACTGGCTTCATTTCCTTTACCGTGTTTGCTTCACTGGACAGTTCGTTCCTTAGATTTGAGAGATAACGCTTCACGGAATGCATTTCGAATTGCTTAGCCAAACTTTCGGCAGTATCATTTTGTTTGTTGGCGGAAGCTAAAATCCCGCCATCGGCCAATATCCGCGATCCGACCGCTATCTTTGCTTCTTGGTACAGTTCAAAAGACCCGACCAGTATGCCCATCTGTATCCTAGCCTTATCAGGAACAATAGGAGGCCAAGGCTCATTTATCCACGGAGGAGTAAGTATGCCTATACACGTTACAGGGGTGTCATCGTTCCAGTCTTTTTGATTGACAAGTGTTTTACGCTCCCCTTGGCTTAACCACCTGCGCATCGATGAGTATAGATACTCGTTTCCGAAAGCGGCGGCAAAATGCCCCGCATTGCGCCCTTTTTCATCCACTGAATACATAATGAAAGTGTGTCTTTCTTCTAGTGCGACAGCTTCTATCGCATCTCTTATTTTTACGCTGTCATTTCCAGCAACTACCCTTATAAATTCTTGAGACGTTATTTTAGAGGCCATTATACCACTGGCGGATTTCTTTATCTTATTAAATTGTATATCACACCTGTGTATTTTCTGATATTTAAATATAGTCAATTTAGAATCAGCCAATCGACTTTTTTGGTTTAGTAGAGGTAGGTGCATTTATTCCGAGCTTTTCATTCAATGCATCCAGTCCAAATTCTTTGTTAAGCCCAGCATATCTCTCTACATAATTGTTTGGACCATAATCAATCCATTTTGCGACCTCCTTCTTGAATGCCCCCCTCAATGGATCATTTAGGATAGCTATCACTTCATCGTAAAATCGCTGGTCATCCTTCATAAGCCTCTCGCCACCCACATTGAAGGTTCTTGCCATTCCTTCAAGGTCATCAATACCAATAGCGCCTATCTCGCCCTGTTGGTTTCTGTCCATTATCTCAACTCTGGCGATGTGTTCACCATTCATATTCCTTATCGATTTTATCTGCTCTGGAGTTAGCTCCTTAGCATGTCTTCTCAAGAACTCTTCGCAAACCTCTTTCTCGCGTATCTCGTACTCTACATTAAGGTCAAGATATGCCTGAGCATAAGCCTTTGTCCGTTCATCCATATAAAGCATCCATTTAAACTGCGTCATTCCAGATATTTAAATGTAGTTGTCTTTTTAACCCTCCGCTTCCATGAAAATACGGCATTCGCATGTTCTCATTAGGGATATTGTTGGGCATAGCGGCCATGGTGGGATGGGATGCCAGCGATTTCATATACGCAAAAGCGGTGAGAAACGATGGCACGCTTAGGACGCTGCTCTGGAACTATATAATAAAAGCAGCCTAAATCAGAATCAGAATCAGAATCAGAAACCAAGCATCCCCCTAAGTGGCACGAACTGGAACATCCCATATGAATGCTCCTCGGTCTTGCTGTCGGATAGCTTGTCAACTATCCTCAGCACCTGCGAATCCTTGCCGACAGGGGCAACGGTCCTTCCGTTTATCCTTAGTTGTAAAATGAGCTGCCTAGGTATCTCGGGAGCGGCTGCGGTGTATATTACCTTGTCATATGGCGCCTCATCTATGTAGCCGACAGAGCCATCGCCGCATATGTTGATTATGTTCTTATGGCCGGTATTTGAGATGTTTTTATTTGCAAAATCGGCGACATCCCTGTCAATCTCTATAGTTACTACTTTTCCCTTGGCCCCGACACATTTAGAAAGGATGCACGCTTCCCATCCGCTCCCCGTCCCAATCTCAAGAATCTTCTCGCCGGTTTTTGGACCGAGTATCTCGAGCATCGTAGCTACGGTAGACGGCTGTGATATTGTTGACGCCTTTACCGTAGGGAGCGCCATATCCTCGTAAGCGAACGGGATTACCTTCTCGGGCACAAAGGAATGCCTCGGCGTGCTTTCGAATGCCTCTATTATGTTCCCGGACTTGAGGAAACCGGAGGCTACAAGGTACTTTACAAGCTCCTTCCTTTTCGTGTCAAAATCGATGCCTTCCATTTCCATAGGATACCCCGCCTAGTAAAGATATGGGCAATTGGTTTATTTATCTTATGTCATGCGGATGCAGGTTAGTGCCCTTTGCTTCTGGGATTTTTGGCATTGCCTTGCTTGACATCTCCTTGTCAAAGTTGCTCAACGTCTGTGAAAGCGCGGCTATGAGGTCCTTTACCGTAAGCCTGGTAACGATCACGCTCGTGACAGCCTTCTGCCTTACGCTGTCTACAAAGACTATTTCTACAAGACCCTCCTTTGACACCTCTCCTTTTTCGCCCTTTGCGGCCTTCAACCTCAATGCGGTAGCGACGCTGTCCGCAAAAAGAGAGTTTTCCGGCATCTGAAAATTTACTTGTTGTTGTGGTTCTACCATATCTACCATCCATTACACATTAATCAATAACATCAACCATCGATTTCCTTAAGCAGAGAATCCATGTCCGCCTTTGAAAGGCCCTTTGCGGGCTTTCCGTCCCTTCTTGAAACCGCCTTTCCATTCTTGAATGCAACCATTGTTGGCACAACCATTATGTTGTATTTGTCCCACAACGGATTCTCATCCTCATCTATGAGCGCTTCAGCAAGAGCGATCTTTGTCCTGCTTTCATACTCCTCAAACTCCGGCTTGAATCTCTTGCAATATGGACACCAACTGGCATAAAACAGCACTATCGCGCCGCTTTTTTCCTTTAAACCCTTCTCGATATTCGCATCGTTTACTTGCATCATCAGATCACAGTTGTTTATATAAAGTGTCTATAATTAATTGACATTTCAGTAATATATGCAAAGAAAGGTATTTAAATATATCTGTACATAACTATATCATGGCAAAGATAATCATAAAGACCGTTGCAAGACCCATGTCCAACAATCCAGAGGACATAATAAGGTACATATGCATAGAGTTTGGTTTTTCCAGCGGCCTGGATGAAGACAAGTCAGTAGAAAAGATATTAGAGGAGCTTGCCGAGGCTGCCCGCGATAGCAGAGGACTTACAAGCTCCGAATTGCAGAAGGACAAGGAGTTGGCACGAAGCACCGTAATATATCACCTAAACAGGTTCATTGACTCTGGATTGGTAGTAAAGCAGGGCAGGCAATACTACCTCAGAGCAATGGAACTGTCAAAGGCAATAGAGGAGATAGAATACGACCTTGAAAAGGAATTGAAGAAGATGATTGATACTGCAAGGGAGTTTGACAAAGAGATGTCTACAAGATTAAAGGCGCAAAGATAGAGGGAGGTGGTTTTTTGGCTAATGGCAATGGAAACGGGAAGGCACAGAACGAGGAGGCAACGGATGCCGACAACGAAACGAAAGCGGAGAAAACGGAAGAGGTAGATTACAAGGACAGGCTGATGAGGCTTGCTGCGGAGTTCGACAACTACAAGAAAAAGGCCAGGTCTGACATGGAAAATGCAAAGGTCCTTGGCAAAGCGGAGATAGTAAGAGACCTCCTTCCTGTGCTTGACGAGTTCGAGCTGGCGCTCATTTCCATAAAAGAGAGCGGCGACAAGGGAGTCACTAAGGGGATAGAGCTGCTTTATTCGAACTTCTTTAGCTCATTGAAAAAGGTAGGGTTGCAGGAGATCAAGACAGACGGAAGGTTTGACCCTTACAGGCACGAGATAATACTTACCCAAGATGCAAAGGGCAAGAGCCCAGGGACAATACTTGCGGTTACAAAGAAAGGCTATGTGATTGGCGACATACTCCTGAGGCCGGCTTCGGTCATAGTGGCAAAGGAGCGCGAAGAGGAAGAAAAAGAAAAGGGAAACGAGGAAAAGGAATGATGTGTAAAAAATATTGAATTGGTGAAAACATGGCAAAGATAATCGGAATTGACTTAGGAACTTCTAACTCGGCAGCAGCAGTGCTGGAAGGGGGGCGTCCAACGATAATACCAAGCAGCGAGGGAGTGACTCTTTATGGAAAGGCATTCCCGAGCTACGTCGCTTTTACAAAAGACGACGAGCGCCTTATCGGAGAGCCGGCAAGAAGACAGGCAGTGGCGAATCCGCAGGGGACCATAACGGCCTTTAAAAGGAAGATGGGAAGCGATTACAGGTTCAAGATATATGGCAAGGATTATTCGCCGCAGGAGCTTTCGGCAATACTATTGCAGAAGATAAAGAAGGACTCGGAATCCTTCCTTGGCGAAGAGGTAAAGGAAGCGGTCATAACCGTTCCGGCTTACTTCAACGACAACCAAAGGCAAGCGACGAAGGACGCGGCTGCGATAGCCGGCTTCAAGGTGGCAAGGCTTGTCAACGAACCAACCGCAGCGGCGCTGGCATATGGGCTGGACAAAGGCAACACCGAACAGAAGATACTTGTATACGACTTTGGAGGGGGAACCCTTGACGTAACTGTAATGGAATTCGGAAACGGGGTCTTTGAGGTAAGATCCACAAGCGGCGACACACAGCTGGGAGGCACAGATATGGACAACACCATAGTGGACTTCCTTGTAAAGGAGATTAAGTCAAAGCACGAAGTAGATATAACGAAGGACCCGCAGGCGATGCAGAGAGTAAGGGAAGCGGGGGAAAAGGCGAAGATAGAGCTCTCCACAGTGGTCACAACGGAAATCAATCTTCCATTCCTCGCAAAGGACAAGAAGGGAGAGCCGCTCAACTTCACCTACGCTTTCACAAGGGCGAAGCTTGAGAGTCTTGTGCTGCCAATAGTGGAAAGGACTTCGAAATCAGTCTCGCAGGCGCTGAAGGACGCAAAGCTCGAGCCCGCAGGCCTTAACAAGGTGATACTTATAGGAGGACCTACGCGCATGCCAATAGTCCAAAGGTATGTGGAACAGTTGTTAGGCAAGAAGATAGAGCGGGGAGTGGACCCAATGGAAGCGGTGGCGCTTGGCGCGGCAATCCAGGGAGGAGTGCTTGGCGGCGAGGTCAAGGACATACTGCTGCTTGACGTTACGCCTTTGTCCCTTTCAATAGAGACGCTTGGAGGGATAGCGACAAGGATAATAGACAGGAACACGACAGTTCCAGTAAAGAAGATGCAGTCGTTCACAACCGCAGACGACTTCCAGACAAGCGTTGACATACACATAACGCAGGGAGAAAGGACCCTGTCGAAGGACAACGTGGATCTTGGCAAGTTCACCCTTACCGGAATACCTCCATCAAGAAGGGGCGTTCCGCAGATAGAAGTGACTTTCGACATAGACTCCAACGGAATACTGCACGTAACCGCAAAAGATAAGGCCACAGGCAAGAGCCAGGGTATGGAGATAGTGGCACCGCATAAGATGAGCAAAGACGACATCGAAAAGAAGATGGGCGAGGCAAAGCAGTACGAGGAGCAGGACGCAAAACTCAGGGAGGAGGTAGAGCTCAAGAACACTGCCGAATCGCTGGTTTACACGACAGAAAGGACGCTAGATGAATACAAGGACAAGGTTCCAAAGGATATAGCGGACAAGATAAACACTGCGAAGGCGGACCTACAGCAAGCTATAAAGAAAGAGGACTACGATGATATAAAGGCAAAGATAGAGGGCCTTAAAAGCACGCTTGAAGAGATAGGCGCCAACATGTACAGGAGCGCAGGCGCTCCTGAAGGCGCAGCTGGCCAGGGGCCAGGATCGGAACAGGGACCGGCTGGCGGGGAAGTACCAACAGGCGGCCCGAATGACGATAGTGGTGCGACAGACGCAGTGTTTATCTTGTCC
>JAMCZN010000039.1:0-2580 GCA_023485505.1 Candidatus Martarchaeota archaeon
GGTTTTTCGAACGTGGCCCTAATCTCGTTGTTTTTGAGTATGTTCCACAACGCTTCTATCTCATCCCTTATTGTAGTCCAGCCTCCATTTCCGTCTTTTCTTAAGTGGGTTTGCGGCTGTTGATTCTGCGCATGTCCCTTTTGGGCATGTCCCTTAAATACCATAAGAAGGCATCAGCCGAACATGATATTTATGCCTTTTGAACCGATTTTCGGGCTCATTCAAGACGCTTTATTATATGGTAGCCGAACTGGGTCTTTACTATTCCTGAGACCTGGCCCTTCTGGAGTGCAAATGCCGCACTTTCGAATTCCTTCACCATCATGCCCTTTCCGAAAAACCCAAGATCGCCTCCGCGTTTCCTTGTGCCATCAAGCGAATACTGTTCGGCAAGCTTGGCGAAGCTCTCTCCCTTGTTGAGCTTGTCAAGCACCTCCTGGGCCGTAGAAAGCTTTTCCACAAGTATGTGCGCGCATCGTATCTTCTCTGCCATGAAATCACAGAATCTTAGCATTGCTCAGGATTAAATACCTTATAGAAGAAGCAGCGGAACCTCATGTGCTTTTGGCAGGTATGAACTGGTCTGTCGCGTTCCTGACGACATAACCTGTTGAGTTGACCAACGCATAGCCGTCATCTGTTGGATAATAATCGTAGCCCGGAGAGGTGTCGTCAGAGCCTGACTTTTCAATGTAATATAATTTGTAGCCCGTTGGCACCATGAATGTCATGTTTCCCGTGTTTCCTGGATAAATAAGGTCGACCTCCGTCGAGCCATTTGCAAGTGAGGTTATTGAAACGTTGTATGCGCCCAGTGCCGTCCTTGCAGATGATGACAGCGGTGCCGAAGAGATGAGGTAAGAATACTGATAATAAGGGGTGCTTGCAAAAAGAATACCTGAAGTACTTTTGTTTGCGGATTGTATAATATTTGTGGTGCTTGTGTTTGCGCTTGGCTGCGTGCTTGTGCTCTTTGCGCCAAAACCTCCACCAACGAAGACCACTGCTATCAAAACCAGCGCTATTATTACGATCGCTATTGGCGCGATTAATTTCGCATTCGCCATAAAATTTTCTCAGGTGGCAGGCTTTTATAGCTTCCCGAATTGCACGTGGAACGTTTTACAATTAGTGCTTAATCCTCAGTAGCAAGGCGTTCAACACCATCGGATTCCCGCTCCATTCTTATAAGCTTTTCAAGGCCATCCTTTGCCCTTTCCCTTATTTCTGCCAGGGTGTAATACCTCTTTATCTCGCCGTCCCTGAACACCTCTACAAGCTTATCCTCTTCTGGCTCGTCCTCCTTTACCGTCCTGTACTTGCCATCTCTCAAGATGAGCTTCAGCCTTCCGGCCTTCGAGTTCTTGCCAGGGTCTGTTATTGGCTGCTTAAAGACATCGTGCTGCACCCCGTCTATAACGTCACTGGAGCACTTGAACGCCATTTTCAAGGTGTCCCGGTTGACCTTTTGTAGGAGGGCGCCCCCCATTCCAAATGCGATGTTGTCAGCCGACCATCCGTTCACTTTCATCGCCATAAGGATTTTTTCTATGCTATCGTAGTTTACGCCATCTCCCTGTATTATCCTAACATGTGGGTCAAGCACCTTGTAACCCTTTTCGTTTGTGGTTGCGCCAAACTTCCTTCCGAGTATCTCAAGCGACCTGAGCACAACAGTAACGGGATCGCCAGAATCCAGCCTTACTACCACTGTTCCGTCCCTTTCAAATACCATGTCCCTGAGCTGCTCTCCCCATATGTGTTCGCAAGCGTTGAATATGTCGTACGAGTCCGATACGACGGATATCGTCCCGGCGGGGAACTTTATCAGCATTCTTTTCATTTGTTCCGCTTCACCATCGCGTCCAAGTGCCGTCATTACGGAGTGCTCAGTAGCCGGTATCGAGAAACCAGCCATCTTTTCCCCATAGTTGCGCCTATGCACCCTTAGCCCCTCTATTGTGTCCGTGCCCTTGAAGTTTACCAAATGCGCAGAGCCCCCTACTCCCGCTGTCTCCATCGTTGGCGATCCCCGCTCTCCAAAATCGTGGAGCTTGAAGTCTATCAGTGACGGGTCTCCGGTTTCCTCAAGGAACCTTAGTATTAATCTCTTTAGGAACATTGATTGGGTTGCCACTGTCAACGGATACCACGTCTGCACGAGCATTGTCTCTAGGGCGTTTGTCAGCCAGAAGCAGTTCGGGTCTGTGTTCTCTATTGTCATGAGCACGTTGTGCGTAGGGAGGACGGTGCCCTCAGGCACCGCTTTTATCACTACGGGCAGCTTTCCTCCATGGACCCTCAGTATGTATTCCCATCCCTTGCGGTTGAACACCCCTTTCTTACCAAGGTGCGCTTCTGCAAGCTCTTCAGCTTCGTCTATCATCTCCTTGGTAAGCACCACTCCTTGCAGGCTTTCCATGAGCTTTATCTGAAGCCCGTAGAAAAGCAGCATGGGAAAATCCCCTCCCCTCGACTCGAAGTATGAGAATATTTTTTCCGTCTTGTCAGGATAGACGGGCCAGTGCGTAAGTTTGTAGCTATCCGTTTCCAGTATTATGTTTTTTCTTAGACCCTCTA
>JAMCZN010000039.1:2590-15332 GCA_023485505.1 Candidatus Martarchaeota archaeon
CCATATGTTGGAATGCTTGATATGCTTTTCGTTTCTGCGCCTGTAGGCGCGTCTTCGGCGCCCGCTTTTCTATCCAGTGAAGGCATTTCCTTTGTCATTCGTACCACCATCGTTAATTAGCAATGGCGGAGCCTTGTATATATACAATTGGGATAAAGTATATATATCTAATATATACAATATATGTTTATGGAAAAACATATCTTTAAGTTTGGGGACAGCTCCCTGGCCATGATAATCCCAAAGAAATGGTGCGAGAAGCACAGCATAAGTGCGAACACCACTGTGCACGTTTCAGAAGATGAAAACGGAGGTCTGGTCCTGTCTGTCGGCTCACTTCTGCCAAAGGAAGCTGAAAAAAGCATAACAGGTTCGACCGATCCGTTTACTCTGTCCAGGTGGCTTGGGCTGCATTACATGTATGGGACCGCAAAGCTCCACCTATACTCAAAGGACGGCTTCTCAACAAGGCAACTGGAGCTGATTGAGAACAAAGTGGCAGATGAATGTCCCGGATTTGAAATAACGAGCCAGTCCACGACCGACATAATGATAGAGGACTTTACAAACATAAAGGACATAGACATAAACAGGATAGTGTCCAGGCTGAGGTCCCTTGTGGAGGAGGAATTCAGGGAACTGAGGGAAGGGAATCCTAAGACGATAAGGAAGATAGAGAAGCTGATCAACAGGTTCTACATGCTTGGCATAAGGTACATAAACACGATGCAGCCAAAGGACTCCCTGAAGCAATTCAGCATATTCGAGGCGCTAGAGTCCATAGCCGATGGGCTCAACGCCGTTTCTTCATTGGCGCAGCTGCCAAAGCCGTTGATTGAAGATCTGGGCAAGCAGTTTAGGCTGTGCTTCGATGCCCTATCCGGGGATTCCAAGTCCATTGAAAACGTCGCTTCGATGAGGGATTCGATAACGAGAAGGCTGAAATCTGGGAGGGCGGACAGGCTTCAAGCGTACATAGTTATGGGAATATCGGACAACATATCAAAGATATCCGAATTTGGTCTGAAAGAGGAGAAAAGCAGTAATGAATATATAGATTTAGTGCAGTGATTTTCTATGGCGAAAGAAAAAAAGATGACAAGACGTCAGCCTGGACACTATCCTAAAGCACTACGGTTTCTACGAGTTCATAGGTTACATAGCCGCTCCGCAAATAAGCCCGCTATATTTCTTTGCACTGCTTTCGGTTGGTAACCTTTTGTCCCTGCAGTTCTTTTCGGAGATAATATTCTCGGTTGTCATACCTCTTTCTACATTGATATTTTATGCAAGGGCCATAGGTGCTGACCTGTTCATAAAGGATAGAAAAGTGAGAGCCCCATTATTTTACCTTGGTATCATATCGTTCTTCATAGGATATCTGTTCCTTAGGTTTAGCGGCGCGCCGTTCATCGTTACTGCCCTTATGCTGTCATATGCGATAAACACCGTGGCGGCGCTGATATTGAATTTCACTCTGAACAAGGTCAGCGTCCATGCGTGGGGAATAAGCGGTCCGGCTGTCGCTGTCCTTTATCAGTACGGTCCGGTTGCATTTGTGATTACGATAATAGCTGCGTTATTTGTCGGTTTCACCAGGATAAAGATGGAGCACCACACCATAAACGAGGTGGTACTCGCATTGTTTACGTCTGTGGCGATAACGATGCTCGTCATATACGCGTTTCCGATTGGGCTGATGCGATAAATGAAAGCGATTCGATAACTTTTTAGCTTCTTTTTTCTTTTAATAAGTGATTGGTGATCTACTTGGCAGAGTCGCTTGTATGCAAGAACCTGGGCAAGACCTATAAAACTGGCTCTAACGCGCTTAGGAACATCAATCTAAACATACCTACGAAAGGCATATTCGCCCTTATAGGGAGGAATGGCGCGGGCAAGACCACTCTTGTAAGGATACTTGCCACGGAGCTGCTGCAGACAAAGGGGTCCGCGACAATAAACGGTTTTGACGTGGTTAAGGATGCTGATAAAATAAGGCAGCTGATAGCCATAGTGCCGCAGGAGGGCCGCATTATCCCATGGACGACACCTAGGCAGATGGTAATATCCTACCTCTTATACAGGGGTTTCTCTTATAAAGAAGCAAAGCAAAGGGCGGACGAATCCCTGAAGAAACTCGACATAGTGAAATATGCAAATACCCAAAGTTCGCACCTTTCCGGTGGAATAAAAAGAAAGGCGCTTGTTGCTGCGGTGATATCTTCGGAGGCAAAGATAATTTTTCTTGACGAGCCAACAACGGGCCTTGATCCGATATCGAGGGCTGACCTGTGGGACGTGCTTAAAGAGATGAAAAAGGACCGTTTCATATTCCTCACAACCCATTATCTTGAAGAGGCCGAGAGGCTTGCGGACAAGATAGGGGTAATAGAGGACGGCAAACTATTCGCACTGGGCACCCTCCAGGAGCTAAGGAAGAAAATAAAGTACGAGTACAGTGTGGAGGTGTTCGGGAAGGGGGCGAAGATAAAACCAAAGACGGGAGAGGTCGTAACCGGCCTGGATGAGCACAAGCAGATATTCACGACCGCAAAAGAAGCCAACAGGCTTTCAAAGGAGCTGATAAAGAAAGGGATAAGGTTCTCAAGCAACCCCGTTTCTTTGGAAGAGATATTCTACTATATAGTAAAGAGGTCCATAGACACGGACCGTAAGAATGGCGAAGAGAAAGAAAAAGGAGATGACTATGGAGCTTAAGCGAAGCAAATGGAGCCAATTGCTCGCGTCGATATTGGTCAATACCATTTATGCGATGCAGAACTTCCCCATAATGCTGCTGAATTCCCTTCTTGCGCCGCTGTCTTTCCTTATAGTTATAACATTTGTGAGCCATGGCGCTTTGCTCAGCGTGGCAATAGAAGGGGCTTTCATAATGACTATGGTGTCGGCAGGCATGGCGCTTCAGGCGGATCTTTCACACCTAAAGAACGACATGAAGGTGCAGGACATGGTGGTAAGCTCTCCGACTTCCGCATTCATGTACATAGCGGGCATGGGCATATCGGAGATAATATACTTCATTCCGAACATATTCATATTATCGATACTTGCGGTGCTTTTCATCCATGTGTCGATACAGGCTGCGCTTGTCATAACTGCAGTAATGGCAATAATGTTCGTATTCTCCATTGCGCTTTCCTTCCTGCTTTCTACTTTTACCCAGGACATAATACAGGGCTGGGCGTTTACCACTCTTGTATCTACGCTCTTGTCTACCATACCTCCTGTATACTATCCGATAACGTACATACCCATGCCATATCAGTACATCGCATATCTTTCACCAACGACATACGCGGCGCAGATCGCCCAATCGGCATCTGGCTTCCTTGCGATATCACCAATGCAATTTGCGATTGACTGGATTGTGCTTATACTCGCTGCCGTAGTGATGTTCATAATAGCGGCAAAGAAGACCAGATGGCGCGAGATATAGCATTCAATCCCTATTCCTATTTCTTCTCTTCCTTCAGCTATTTTTGGAGTATCCTCTTGGCTTTTTCGAGCTCCATTCTTCTTTCTGGACTTAGGTTCTTTCCAGACCGGTTTATGAAGTACTGGACCATCCTTATAGCAGAGCCAATACCAAGTGGGGAAACATCCTTTCTTGCCATAATTTTCGCCATTTCCATTGCCGGCTTTGTGAAAGTGCCCTCTGGTGGATAAGTAGAAACGGTGGCGACGCCAGCTACCCAGTTCTTTTTCTTTGGACGCTTTTTTACTGCCATAGTAACGTGATAATCGTCGGCTTGAGAGGAAGGCCGAATTTCCATTTGTCTTTGTATCTCTATAAACATACAGTAGCAGATATCCTAAAGATTCACTTCACAAATCTGATGTAAATCCTGCGATACTGAAGTAGTACGGCTATGACTAATATTGCTATTGTTGCCAGGTATACATATAACAGTGGGGACATGCTGCTCTTAATGCTGGAACCTATCGTGACCGTCAAGATCAGGCTCAAGAATCCCACTACCGCAATCACAAATGCATGCACGGTGAATATCATGCTGAATGCAATGCTTTGATTGTTTGTACTTTTTTGTTCCCTAATGCGAGAGAACAACGAAGGAAGGTTCATAAGATATGGGTACTTTTCAAATAGCGTATACCTGTATCTGATAATCAGAAGCAGCAGCGCCGAAACGCATGTGAATATTAAAGGCGCTATGAACAGCGTGATCTTGCCAATGAGTCCGAAATAGTAAGCTCCTACAAACCAAGAGACAAGAACAAGCAGCAATCCGAAGACAATGAGTATCTTTGCTGCACCCTCCAGCCCGTATCTCTTAAGAGTTCTACCGGCCATGGATGTGTTGCTCACTCAAACTATTTATGCTTTGCTGAAAATGAAAGATCAAAAGCCCAGAGAGGGATTTGAACCCTCGGCTTCCAGTTTACGAAACTGGCACTCTACCAACTGAGTTACCCGGGCACCATGACATTCTAACTTTCTATTAGTTTCCAACAAGCATTTAAATATTAATGCCATAAAGTAATCTGACCATTTAAGGCATGGGTAAGCGTATGGCTGAATCTACTGACGACAACAACAGGGGCGGCATAAACATAGATGTCACTCCGCAGAGTCCCGTAGGGCCCAAACAGCAGCCATCACAGTCACAGCCGCAATCCCCAACCCAACCCCAATCACAGCCGCAGTCCAAACAGCAGAACGGAAAGAAGCCTCTGATTCCAGAGTATGAAAAGATACAGAGGCCAAAGGACATATCCTTTAGGCGATTTACTCCGTTCCTGCATATAATCATAGCTGCGGTCATAGTCGTAGTTCTTGTCGGAGCGATACTATTTGTCGTCCTTCCGGGCTCAAAAGCAACGATTACCACATCAAGCACAACTTCGATTCCATCCGTGGTGAGCACAAAGACTTTAAGCGCATGCGGCGTCATAGCGTCCCCTGGCGCTTACTACATATCCAACAACATAAGATATGTGCAGCAACAGGGCTCATGCATAAACGTCACGTCAAGCAATGTGTCCGTGATATGCAACGGCATGAACATAATGGGTTCGGGCCCATTCACCAACGTCAGCCCTTACAGCTATGGAATTTATGCATCCGGGATAGACAACCTGTCTATAAGCGGATGCACTATAAGCAACTTCTCATATGGCGTGTATACGGGTTCGGTAAGCCACCTTGATATCATATACGACAACCTGAGCACCAACTATGTGCTGAATGCGTATCTCGGCAATGACACGAACTCAACAGTGACCCAAAGCTCTATATACAACGGAACGAGCCCACAGGGCGCAATAGCCGTCGTAGGCGGCAGCGGAGATTTGTTCTCAAACAACACTCTCAGGTTCAACAACCACTATGGCTTTAGCGTAGATTCGAGCGGAGACAGGTTCATAAACAATATAGTTTCGGGCTCTCAGGTATCCTTTGTATGCTATGCCCAGAATGGATTCAAGGACAGCAACTACGCGTTTGGCAACACATGTTTCAACCAAAGCGGCTGTGAGTTTTTGAGCTGTCAGGGCAACAATGCACCGTTGAACCTCACCCAGATAACCCTCTCAAAGGGAATATCAACTTGCGGAACAATATCGTCAGGAGGCATATACTCCCTAAATTCTGACATAAACGTATTAAATTACCTGAACGTGTCGCACCAGATGGCGTGCCTGAACATAAACTCAAACAACGTGATGCTGCAGTGCAACGGCCACACAATATCAAATGCGTATGTGGGCATAAGCTCGAGCTTCTACAAGAACGTCACGGTAAAAGATTGCAATATAAACAATTCATACAAGGGCATACAGATAGACAACGTCACATTGCTCAGGCTGAACAACACGCACTTCTCCAAGGACGACTACTCTGTATATATGGTTAACACCGGCGGCGCTGTCGTGACCGGAGTCAATGCCTTCAACGGCACATATGGATTATACCTGTCAGGCACTGCCGCAAGCATATTCAAGAATTTCTCGCTTCAAAACAACAAGTACGGCGCTTATCTGACTAGCTCGCTTGGAAACATCTTCAGTGGCGGCGTATCCGCGAACAACACCAAATATGACTTCTATGCCACTTCAGATTCCACGAATGTCAGCGCAGACATAATGAGCGGCACGGTGTGCGGGGTGTCGGATACCCAATGGTCGACATGCGCGCAGTTTGTCAATACTACCTCATACACATTCCCAATAAGTTCATGCGGGTCAATAAAAAGGCCTGGTTCATATTCCCTCACCCAAAACCTGCTCAACTCGCCGTCCACCTGCATAAGGGTGAACGCAAGCGACGTCTCTCTTACGTGCGATAACCACGAGATACTCGCTTCTTCTCCGCAGAACGGCCCCGCAATATTTATAGATGGCAAGAGGAACGTCACGATAGCCAACTGCACCGTGTCCCGTTACTATACCGGAATAGGTGTGTACAACTCCAGCAGGATATCCATATCCGGAGTGAGCGCTTCGCCTGCGTACAAAATAGGCATAGTGATGGAAAACGTCACGTCGAGCACGTTGGAAAACTCCACGTTCAACGGCACTGACATGTATGGCATGGATCTTACGCATGTCACAAACTCAAGCATAGAGTTCAATAATATCTCAATAGCCAACAAACCCGAAGTCGGGGTATTCGTGAATAGTTCCACAAGGAACAAGATCATTGGCAACAACGGAAAGAACAATTATGTAGGCATGGAGTTTACCGGAACTTCAAACAACAACACGGTAAGCAACAACATATTCACGGCAAGCTCTTATATAGATTACACGTGCTCATCGCAGAATGGCGGCCTCGGCGCTGAATCCGGCGGCGAAAACTTCGGCACAAGCAAGAGCGGCTGCACATGGATGGCAGTGGTGCCGTCAACCGCATCTCCATTACCGTGCTTCTCGTCAGCTGGGGGCACGCAGCTCTATTCGCTGCTAAACGATTATGTATATTACGGAGGGCTTACCTGCTTCAGCCTTGTGACAAACTACTCCACCATTAACTGCAACGGCCATACGATACTTGCGACAAATGGCGGAACATTTGCGAAGGTGCTGGAGAATGTGCATGGAACTGCAATAGAGAACTGCAACCTGAAGGGCTTCAGCACGCCAATAGTCGTGTATGGTGCATCGTCAACAATACGCAACAACACCATTTATGACAACTACACGAACAAGAGCTCCAGCACGCCAGACATAAGCATAGTGAATGCGACCAACATGACAATAATGTTCAACAACATACTCCATACCGCGGACACCGGAATATTCATGAACAAAGTGCACTTTGGCCAGCTTGAGAACAACAATGTCAGCGCCCTTACCACTGCTTACTACCTTAACAACGTGACGGCGATGTCAATACAGAACGATACATCGTCATCGAAGAGCGGCCTAGGCATGGTAATGCTGAACTCAACAATCAACATATTCCAGCAAAACAACTTCTATGGCACCTCTGGCTTGATCTGCTCTGGAAGGAGCGACGGGCCTGCAAACAACACGGACTCTGGGTCAAACTACTGCTCGACAATGACGGGTTGCGGCTGGATTAGGCAATCATTGTCGATCTGCTGATAATATCCTGTTTTTATATCTATCCTGCTTTTATTATCTGGGTGAGCGCCGATGCTGTTCAAGGAGCTTGTATCGTTTTACGAAAGGCTTGACGCCGTATCCTCAAGGCTGAGCATGATAGACATAATGTCCGAGCTCTTCAAAAAATCGGAAAAAGACGAGATAGCGAACATAGTCTACATCACCCAGGGGGTTCTTGCGCCTCCGTTTGAAGGGATAGAGTTCGGAATAGCGGAGAAGATGGTAGAAGAGTCCATAGCCCTGGCTACTGGCTTTACAAAGGACGAAATAGACAAGGAGTACAAGAGGCAGGGGGACATGGGGAAGGCGGCATTTGCGCTAAAGGAGAAGTCGAAGCTAAGGAGAATGTCAAACAAGGAATATACAGTAAACGATGTTTATGATACTATGAGAAAGCTCGCGGCGACGAGCGGTTCTGGCAGCAAGGACCAGAAGATAAAGATTCTTGCAAATGTGATTGCGGCCGCCACTCCAGCTGAGGCCAAGTACGTGGTCAAGTACCCTCTTGACGAATTGAGGCTTGGCGCCGGCGATTCCACAATATTGGAGGCTCTTTCCGTAATGGCTACAGGAAAGAGGGCGCTCAAGCCGGAGCTCGAAAAGGCGTACAACCTGTGCAGCGACCTTGGCCTTGTTGCCGAGGAGCTTGCAAGTAACGGCGAGAGCGGGATATCCCACTTCAAGATATCGCTGTTCAAGCCGATAAGGCCCGCCCTTGCGGAGAGGCTCCCTACTGCTGAGGAGATACTGGAGAAGATGGGCGGAACGTGCTTTGTGGACCAGAAGTATGACGGATTTAGGTGCCAGGTGCACAAGGAAGGCAGCAAGGTCAAGATATTCTCAAGAAGGCTAGAGGATACTACTGCAATGTATCCAGACCTTGTGGCAGCCGTTAACAAGGAGATAAATGCGCATTCGATAGTGTTTGACGGGGAGGCGATAGCGTACAACGAAGATATCGGGGAGTTCCTGCCCTTCCAGCAGACAATACAAAGGAAAAGGAAGCATGGCATAGAAGAAAAGGCGAGCGAGATGCCGCTAAGACTTTTCGCATTCGATATAATGTTCCTTGACGGGAAGGACCTCATGAACGAGCCATACAGGAAAAGGAGGGAGGAGCTAGAGAGGCTTCTGGAGCGCGGAGCCGTCGTAAGACCAACCGGCAGTATAATAGCCAAGGAACCGAAGCAAATAGACGAGTTCTTCCAGGCTACTATTAGCTCCGGCCTTGAGGGGGTCGTGGCAAAGGACATGAATTCCCCTTATACCGCGGGTTCTAGGGGCTTTGCATGGATAAAGATGAAAAGGAGCTACAAGGGAGAGCTGTCCGATACGTTGGATCTGATCGTGGTCGGATACTACCTTGGGCACGGTTCTAGGAGCGAGTTCAAGTTCGGGGGCCTTCTTTGCGCAGCCTACAACGACAAGAAGGACGTGTTTGAAACTGTTACCAGAGTAGGCTCAGGGTTCACTGAAGCGCAGATGATAGAGCTAAAGAGGGAGCTGGACAAGATAAAATCAGAAGGCAAGCCGAAGAGGGTAGATGCGAACGTCGAGCCCGACTTTTGGGTGTATCCAAAATATATCGTAACGATAAAGGCGGACGAGATAACAAAGTCGCCAATGCACACCTGCGGAAAGGCGGTGCAGAAGGACGGCACCGAGGCAGGATATGCGTTGAGGTTCCCGAGGCTTGTGGGTGATGAGGCAATAAGGAAGGACAAGGGTCTGGATGATGCGACTACCACCAAGGAAGTAATAGAGATGTACGACCAGCAGAAGAGGGTAAAGATCGAGGATTCATGATCTGCCGTTACCCTGTGTTGAAGCAGCTGTTGAAGAAATCAAGGGTCCTTTTCCATGCGTCTTCCGCCGCATCCCTGTTGTAGGTCTCGGGTCTGGTGTTGTTGAAAAAGGCGTGTTTTGCGTTTGGATATATATGGTAATCAAAGCTCTTTCCGTTCCTTCTCATCTCCTCGTCAAGCTCAAGGACGGTGTCCGTTATCCTCTTGTCCTCTTCCCCGTACAGCCCCAGGGTCATGGCCCTTATGTTGGGTATTGCCTCTTTTGGCGGGGCTTCCCCATAAAATATCACGCATGCCTTTATGTCCGGAGAGAGGGTTGCGAGCCGTACGGAAAGCCCTCCTCCCATGCAGAATCCAAGGCTTCCCATGCTCTCTTTGTCAACGTCGTTCCTTGTCTTTAGATATGCTACGAGATCTACCAGAACCGCAGCGAACGCTTCACGCGTGTCCCTGTTCATTACCTTCATAAGCACGCCTATTCCCCTCTGTTGCTCCGGAGTCAGTTTTGAAAGCTCTGCTCCGAGCTTTTGCGGGTCCCTTTGCACTTCCGGAGGCGCAGTTCTCATGAACTTCATACCTTCCATTATATTTTGCGGTCTCATCCCCTCCTTTAGCTCCTTGTCCATGCTGTACAAATCAGGAGCTATTGCAAGGTATCCCTCATTTGCATACCTCCTAGCCACGTCCTTAATATGGTCGTCAACGCCCCAAATCTCCTGTATGATTATCAGAGCCGCATGCCTTTTACCCTTCTCTGGCTTGGCTATATAGGCGCTTATGTCGCTTCCGTTTCCTTTGAAAGTTATGGTCTCTTCTATTACCATGCAATCCCCTGTTAATAATTGAAAATAATAGGATTATGCGCTTCTTATGCTTTCTAGCGCCTTTGCGAACTTCTGCACCCCCTTGATGACCGGCTTTATCTTTGGATTCAGCCTGTATCCGAGCCCATAACCCTTCTCCGTCCTTATATGGGTAGGCTGTATTATGTTAAGGTCCAGGGACAGCTCCCTAAGCGTTATAATAAGCGTCTTCCTAGTGAATTTCTTCTCTAGTATGGAATAAAGTTCCCTTGTCGTTCGCGGGGATTTCTGCAAAAGAAGCAGCATAACGGCATAGTTCGGCCTGCTTAGCGCCTTTCTTAGAAGCCAAATCTCGTCCTTTGGTCTGTCTTTCTCTGCCACGGTATCCCCCGATAATCAATTATGGGATAATAAACTTTATAAAGCTTATTGGTATAGCAAATTGTAGGGTTTTAAAGGCATCTATATGAAGTTATAAATATGTTTACTTTAGTAAATATATGTATAATTAAGTAAAGGTTAATCTAATGGAATCCGGAAATGGCCCTGCGGCCACGCCCACATCGCAGATAATACGGCGTTTGCTGAAGCGCCCGCAGCCAAATCTGATAGAAAATGACACGAACATAAAGAGGATGCTGTTATCCGGAATCATAACAACGGATTCTTTGGCATACCTGTGGATGGCTGTTGAGAATGGGGCAAATATTCTGGTTTTTGGGGATCCCAGCGAAACAAGACTGGTACTGGTTATCGCGGGGATGCTGGCTCCCGGCAATCAAACGATAGCCACCATATGGTCTACGCCAAGGCCAAGCGAATTCAGCCCATTCATAGGTGTTAGGGAGCCGCACGGATTCCTGAAAATCGGATTCAGCCAGAAGGACCAAATAAGGCGCATAATAAGCCAGAGGCCAAATGCAATCATAATCGAAAGACTAACTACCGATTTGGCGAAAGAGGCGTTCAAGGCTGCGAGAACAGGGATAAAGTTCGTTGCCGGCATGGAAACGGATGGCTCAACGGCAAAAAGCCATACCGAAAACCCCGCTCTGAAGAAAATGAAAATAAGTTCAAACAACATGCTTGATATCTCTTTTTCATTAAAGGATGGAAAACTGTACAATATTGAGGAATACGAGTGGCTGAGCAGGGCTGAGTTCCGTGTTGATGAAACAAAACTGTCTGGTGAACCAATCAAGGATCCATTGACTTTGAGGATCCTTGAAGATGGCACCTTCAAGAAGGAAGCGCTCGTCAAGTCAAAGGTCATCAAGGCTTATTCCGAAATAAACTTCATAAACGAAGGGAAATCCATAAAGGAATTCGAAAGGCGCTCCAGATTCATGGAAAACATCGCAAGAAGCAAAGAGAACGAGTCGGACTATATCATCAAGTACTGGGCAATAAAGTGACAGATCACGCTGGTGGGAAATGAGTGGGCACAACGCACAACCTGCGCTTGGGCGGGTTGTAATTGGGCTGGTGAAGGCCAGCCCAATTTTATGCTTAGACAATGTCGCCATACCCACATGACCGCTACCTATAAAATAATATGTGCATTAACTATACTGTTATCCGCAATGTTATTTGTGGCCTCGGTAGTGTAATGGCGGCACGGAAGGCTGTGGACCTTCAAGACCGGGTCCGATTCCCGGCTGAGGCCTATTGTAACGATAGTTATCAAATGATAACTTATGTCACATATAGTATTAAAGATCCAGAGAATGGGCTCGTAAACTACCAAGAAGTGGAAAGAGCAGTAATCGTCAGTTTCAAAGAGAGCGATTTGCTATAGAAAAAGATATACATCATGTCCCTTAGTGGTCGGTGCATTTGCATCTACTGCTGCCTGAGGCCCTTTAATCAGCATTAAAGAAAACTATCTCTAATTCCTTTCTGTAGACCTCAGAGGAAATGGATATCACCAGGTCTTTACCTATTACTGTCATATGCCTTTCACCCTTTTCAAACAGAATCCCTCAATTTTTTAAGTCTGTATGTTCTGCAAGAAAGAGATGCACAATACAAGTGGCTTGCGCATGCAATGAAAAATAAGTAAGGTAACTCTTCCTAATAGTTAGTTTTATATATTTCGGATATTTTATATATAGCATATGGGGGTTAGTTCTGGAAAAGCCAAGAGCGGAGACTGCAAATATTGCGAGATCAGTAATAATGGCACCTATTTTCTAAACACAATGCACTGGGTCGTGGCTCTCCACGAAGACCAGAAGTACATAGGGCGCTGCAAAGTAATACTCAAGAGGCACGCCGGCGACCTTGATCAACTGTCCGATGCAGAATGGAGTGATCTATCGAGACTGGTCAAAAAGCTTGAAAACTCATTAAGGCTCTCCTTCAATGCTACAATGTTCAATTGGACATGCCTGATGAATGAGGCATTTAGGAAGACGTCTGCACCAAATCCACATGTACATTGGCACTTCAGGCCCAGATATAAGAAGAACGTTAAATTTTCTGGTCTGGTATTTGTTGACAAGGAGTTTGGCACGCATTACC
>JAMCZN010000040.1 GCA_023485505.1 Candidatus Martarchaeota archaeon
ATGGAAGTGGAAGCCATAGAGGAAACACATATAGTGCTTAACATCACGCCAAACAGGCCGGATCTGCTTGACTTTATGGGACTAGTACGGGCACTTGACAACTATACCGGCAAACGCACACCCAAGGAGAACTTTTACAAGCTAAGCGGAGAAGCGCCGATTACCATAAAGGTGGATAAAGCGGTCAAAAAGATAAGGCCGTATATCGCAGGGCTCGTCGTTAACAATGCAAACCTTTCGGGAAACATGCTCAAGTACCTTATAAACTTCACGGAAAAGTATGCGGATACTTACGGAAGAAAAAGGAAGAAGATAGCCATAGGGGTGCACAACCTTGCAAAGATCAAGGGAATGCTCACCTATACAGCATCGCCAGATGAGAGGTTCGTGCCACTCAACTCAAGCAAGGAGATGAGCTTCGCCGAGATAATGAAGGAGCATGCAAAGGGAGTAGAGTACCAGGATACCGTGCCGGTCTATGGAAAGAGTGCCAGGTATCCAATGCTTAAGGATGATGAAAAGATAATCGCCATGATACCAATAACGAATTCGGAGGCGACCAAAATAACAGAGAGCACGAAGAACCTTTTCATAGACATAACTGGCACATCGAGGAAAGCAGTCAGGGAAACCGCAGATTTGCTGGCATGCTCGTTCATCTATGCGGGCGCGGAAGCTTATCCCGTAAAGATACAGTATGACAGCAAGGATGAACAAGCACCAATCCTTGAATACAACGAAATAAAGGTAAGGATGAGCAACGCGGACAAGACGCTTGGCGTAGAGGCGGGCAGGCATGACGTAATTGCGCTTGCGAACAAGATGGGCTATACGGCAGCAAAGCTCGGAGGCAGCGTCCTCTTTTACGTGCCGCCATACAGGGTCGATGTGCTCAACGAACAGGATATAATAGAGGACATAGCGATAGCATACGGCTATGACAACATAGAGCCGATTCCTATAGTGAGCCATAGCACAGGCCTTTCAAACGAGATAAACGATTTTGAGAACAAGGTTGCGGTGCATATGCTCGGCATGGGCTATCTTGAAGCGGTAAATCTGATCCTGACAAATGAGAGGGTAAACTATGCCAACATGCTGGCAAAAGAGGACAAAGACAGCACCATAAAACTGGCAGACTCGAAGTCAACCGAGATAACAATGGTCAGGACCGGACTGCTGCCAGGGCTGCTGAAGAACCTTTCCGAATCCATGAACGAGAGGATGCCGCAAAGGCTTTTCGAGATAGGAAGGGTATTTTCACTAGAAGACGGGAAGATACGGGAAAGGCTTGAACTTGCCATTGTCAGCGAGCATCCGAAGGCAAACTTTGCCGAGATATTGAGCGTCGTGAACAACCTCATGAGATTCCTTGAAAGGGATTACAAGCTGGAAAAGGCCAAGGCGAGCTATCTCATAGACGGAAGGTGCGCAGACGTCAAGATAAACAATGGAAGCGAATCGATAGGCTATATTGGCGAGGTGCATCCGCAGGTGCTATCCAACTTTGGCCTTGATACGCCGATAGTCGCCGCAACAATAACCCTGATAAACGAGATAAAATACAGCGCGTAACTGGCGCGCCTGTTTCTTTATTATATAGTAATATATATTGAATTTAATTTATATATTAGGTATTTTTAATATATTCGTAATATATTATTGCCTTATTTTCTAATTATTTCACTATATATTTAGTATATTTACTACTTAAAATGCTTTTATGCCTTTAAATTTTACTGTGAAAATGCGATGCAGCCAGGCTACATATATATACTCCAAACGTCATATTATTAGTTACAGCGGGTGGGGATTAAAGGTTTGGAAAGCGACTAATAATCGTCCTTTCTTCCATCAAATCTCACCACATACCCAAACACCCAAAAGCTTTCCAGAACCAACCCCGCTCACTCACCCATTTCTGTTTCTAAGGCTTTAAGGCCTTCAGACATAGAAGCGATCTCTAAACTAAAGAGCATGTTTAGAATTTAATTAATGAATGCGGCATATACGTATGCCGCGCAGAGATTGCTTTTTTGGGATAATAAGCCTTAGGTTTTCTCTTGAAAATCGCTCTTTTTACCTGGCTTAATTAGGATTAGATATAGCATTAGACGTGACAAGTCAATGCAGCGTTATTCCGGCATCTTCCTTTGGGGTCTTCTTTGCAAATATCTTGCCTAGGACTCCGGGATTCTCTTCCTTTAACTTTGCTTTCTCCTTGCGTTGCTTCTCTTTGCGCCATTCCTCCCTGGTCCAGCCATACGGCGGCGACTCCCTTATTTCAGGAGGGAAATAAGCGTATTGATACAGCTCTTTGTAGTAATCATAATCTGCTTCCTCCATGTCACCCGCTTTTGTGCTTACGTGAACGCCTTCTCCGGAAAGGAACTTGACTATCTCGTCTCGGCTCATCTTTTCCTTGAGGTTGTCAGCTTGAGGATGGTTGTATATGACCCTTACAAATCTCTTGTGGTAATCGACCTTTGCCTTTATCACTGCATCAAAAAGAAGAAGCCTGTACTGCAGGCGTGCCGAATGTGGTATGTCTACAAGCTCCTTTTGATCAAGATTCTTGAACGTGACTATCTTTATTATCTTATACGGTAGCCTAAAGCGCCTGCCCTCTTCCATTATGAAGCCCTTTGCAAGCAGCTCTTCGCTTTCCTCGTCATTAGTTTTCTGATATTGCTGTGTTTGATCGCGTCTGTCCAATAAATCACTTACTTTTGTGTCTTTTCCTGTATCTGTTCGACCACTTCCGCTGCCTTTTCAATATTATACTTTTGCTTGAATGTGGGGAAGTTTGCGACAGACTT
>JAMCZN010000022.1 GCA_023485505.1 Candidatus Martarchaeota archaeon
GGTCTTGAACTTTTCGATTCTTTTTGCGACATGTTCCAACAATCCTGTGAACTCATTCATCTTTTCTACAGAAATGGGTTGTTTCATATTTGCTTGCTTCCAGTATATGCTATCTTTAACTGCCACGATCCTCTGCCTTATACTCCATAAATTCTGGAATACATCAGAAGTAAGATTACTCTCTCCTAGTGTTTTATCGACATGTCTTGAGTCCGCTGCCATAATTTCACCATCTAAAAATTATCACATTCATCTCATATTTATAACTGATGGTACGCCAAGAACCACGTGAAAAAAGCACACTTCCGCAATTACTGAGAGGGACAAACATTTGCACAAGATATTTAAAGTTAGACTGGCAATTGAGTCTAGGTGACATTATGAAGCTCTCTGACCTATACGAGATGGACATATACAGTGATGGTGGGCAATACCTTGGGGAAGTTCATGACGCTATAATAGATCTTGAACGTGCCGAAGTGAGCAGAATCCTTATGGAAGAATGGAGAAATGCGGAAAGAGAAGAGGCGAGAAGAATGCTGCAGCAAAAAAGCATACTTTTCAAGAACGTCAAGAACATCGGTGACGTGGTCCTCGTATCTATAAGCATGGCAAAGCCGCAGGACAACACTTCCAATATGGAGGTATCCGATTTGGCAGGAAGGATGAGATAATTTTTATTATCTCTTCCTTTTTCTTGTTCTTTTTTCTTTATATTATATCTTAGTCTCCTTAGTTTGCCATTTCGTTAAACAATTCCTTATTCACATATCCAGCGCATGCAAGAAGTTTTAAATATGAGAAGGGGTTGAGCAGTATCTGGAGCGGTGTTCTGATGATACAAAGGGGTCGTGTCATATCTATCGAAGGTCCTGACGGGACTGGAAAGACCACCCAAGCTAAACTTCTTGAAAAAGTGTTTGGCGACAGGGCGATACTGGAACCTGAGCCGACAAAAAACACTCGTTTGGGTCAGTGGATAAGGAGGGAACTAAGGGAAAAAAGGATGCCAAACGACCATCTGCAGATGCTGTTCATCGCCAATAGGGTTGAACATTTTGAAAAGTTGGAAAAGGCAATAGAGAAAGGAGTAACTGTAATAATGGATAGGGGAGAGCTATCCACTGCCACATACGGCGCCGCGACAAATGATTTTACCTTAGAGGGGGTTTATGAGATACATAGAAGGGCAAGAATTCCAAAGCCGGATCTTATCATTTTCCTTAAGCTATCCGATGAGATTGCGGAGTTGAGAAGGAAGAACAGGGAGGACGGAAAGGAAAGGTTTGACGATCTGGAGTTCCAGAAGAAGCTTGCGCAGATGTACGAACAGCTCAGGAGTTCTTATATGCACAGATGGGTGAACGTTAGTGCAAATGGCAGCATTGAAGAGGTTCATCAAAGGATACTAAAAGTGCTTCAAAATAGGGGATTCCTGCAAGATGGCGTTTCAGGCAGGAAGGAAGGCCAAAATCCAAAGAGATTCAATACATTAGACCTGATAAAAGCAATCGACCTTTCATGTACCGTTTCAAACCCTGGAATAGCGCTGCAGAGGTACATGGGTGTAGAAAGGGTAGTGTCAGTTGGCGCTATCAATACTTCAGAAGAGCTGAATGAAGCCGCAGAACTATTGGCAAGATTCGTAAAGACAATCGCGAATGAGGTAAAGCAGAGATGGTTTGCAAGGAATCTTGGAGACGAAGATATATTCCTTTTATTGCAGGGTGAGGCGGGAGAGCTTGGAGAGTACATTGCAAAGGAAAAGAGAGATAGGAGAAACTACAAGAGAGAAATCGCAGCAGAAGTGGTAGACCTGATGTTCTACTTTGCAAAGGTATTGAATGATGCCAATGTCAACATAAAAGAGGTATGGAAGGGCCTTGCGATAAACCCGGCAAGGCAAGAAGAATTATTGAAACTGGGCAACCAAAGTGCAGAGAAGATAGCGCAATACCTATCTCTTCTTTCAGCAGCCATAGGCACGTTGGACAAAGGGTCTCCAAATTCTGGAATCAGCATAAACGTAAAGTTGGATTTGAGTAATGAGATATATCCGTTGTACATAGATTTCAACACCGCATGTGCGATTGAGCTATACCTTATCCTAAAGTTCGTAGACAGGCTTGACATCGATTTCGAATACGCATGGGAAAACAAGATGAAATTCAACAACACCAGGTTCAACAGCAAGCTCAGGAACGGAAAACCATAAAGATAAATGAATAAATAACTAACGTCTCTTATTCTACTCAAGGCTCCCTTCGTCTAGCACGGCCAAGGACACAGGGCTTTCAACCCTGGAACTCGGGTTCAAATCCCGAAGGGAGCATCTGGAGGGCTCGTTAGATTGGTGGAAAGGTAGGCTCTGGGTTCTGATTGTACACGCCACTTATCTAGGAAGAAAAGCTGTCCAGCCAAACGTAAAGATAAATACCTTCTATTCTTAATAAAACCATGACAGACAAGAAAACCGTACTGAAGATAATGAAAAAATACAAAGAGGCCTGGGAGCGCAGGGATCCCGAAGCCATAGTAAAGATATTCACGAAAAATGCAAGATACTACGACAGGGTAATCCTAAACAAACCATTTGTCGGCCATACTGGCATAAGGAAATATTGGCAGGACAAGGTGGTCGGGGAGCAAGAGAACATCAAATTCAAGTTGCTCAATCTCTACATCGTGAAAAACACAGCGCTGTTTGAGTGGGATGCCAGATTCTATGACAAAAAGAGAGAATTCACCGTGCATATGATAGGTGCGATGATACTGGAGATAAAGGAGGATAAAATATCCTCGCTAAGAGAGTATTGGTCTTCTGAGCATATTGAAGGTAGAGCTTAGGCAAGCAAACGAGCCTTAAAAGTAACACCGTGTCCCAGCTAAGCCTTGACTTCGTTCGGTTGTGACTATTGGTATACCTTGCTGAACGCATATACAAAAGACAGAGATGAAATACACTATACGATGGACACTTAACTGGAATGCAACTTCCCGATGGGAGCAAATTATCTGTTGAAGTTATCATAGTTTAACTCAAATCCATAGATCTTCTTGAACTTCTTGGCGAATGTCACTTCATCTTTCGTGTCTTTTATGGCCCTGATCAATAGAAGCAGTTTTTTCTTTCCGAAGTTCCTCACCAGGAACTCTACGGCAAAACCCGATTCCCCGTAGACGCCGGCCTCATTCTCCTTTCCGGACAGTTTATGCTTATCGTAGTATTCCAAAAAATCTTTGAATTTGTTCGGACGAAAACGCGGTGTGTTTTTGCTTGATTTCGTATGGCCATCAAGGTAGCGCGCCACGCCCTCCCATAACCAAACAGGGATGGCGTCATGTGTCTTGGCAACCCTCAGGAAAAAAAGATGTGCTATCTCGTGGGTAAGGTCTGAAAGATAACCCTCCCTTAACACTCTTGCTTTCACCTTTTTCGTTAATTTACACTTATTCACATCAAGTATATAGATGGCGTTTTCATCGCTCCAGCCTCCGACCCAGTCTCCGACTTTTCCTTCGCGCAGGTCTTCCATCGTTTCCCTATTGGCCATTATATAAACTTTCGGTCTGTCGAGAACCCAACGTATCTCAAAGAATTTGCTAGACCTATCCATTGCCTTTTCATAAGCTCTTCTAATTTTCGGCACATCAATCGAGCTTAGCGTGAAGATCGGGCTATAACTATAGACGGGATTCCTAGTGTTCGACACATGATCACTCTTTATTTAGAATGAATAGTGTGACATCTGTATAAATTTTTATAAGTTGCGCATTAGTGCTTTTTACTATGGACTGGATGGCGCTATTTTAGAAACAAAACCATACCATAACTAAATGCATTGCGTGCTCCAAGACAGTATAATGGCAATCAGCTTTCATTCAACCTTTTCTTCATCTCCAAAAGCTCATAATAAGCGGGGCTGTGTATTGGCCTTCTTATCCTGTTTACAAGCCTTCTAAGCCTTGATCCCAAACTCCTCCTTTCATTGTTCACTCTAGTCTCTACCATTGTAGAATTTGTCGTTTCCATTCTTATCCACCCTTCCAACCTGGTCAATATATATTACGTCGATTCTGATATTTAAAGGTGTCACTAGATTTGATAACTGTCGAACAAGATAAGATGATGAAAGGCAGGCATGAGCGGAATCAACCAAAGATTCATGGAGATTTGTACTGGCTCAGGTAATCGGCCATGTAACCTATAGAACCGCTTGTGACCTGCGCGTCCTGTGTCAATCCGGAGTAGTCATTCGTGTCTCCGTTGAGCTGCCACCATGCCGTAATGTTCTGCGGCCTTACCGGCGCTCCTCCAATCCCCTCGGTGTACAATGCATCGAGTTCTGAAGTTGAGAGAGAATAATTATAGAGCTGTATGTTAGACATCTCCCCATCCACGCCCCCAAGGCTTACTGTCGTTGGTGTTATTCCAGATGGGCTTCCGCACATATGGCTCTGCGTGGTTTTACTGGTGTAATAAGCATTCCCATTTACAAAGAAGACGGGATCGCCAAGGGAGTTGAACGTGAGCGCTATGAAGCTCCAGCTGTCTGTTGGGATTGTGACCCCAATGGCATCATAAAATTCGGAGGACGTGCATCCGATAAGCTCGTACTGGAGGCTTCCTGCTCCGTTTGCATTCAGATTTACTAGGTTATCCGCTTGTGCTGCTCCACTTCCAAAATCAGTTTCAAATATGTCATATTCGGCGCTCTGGTCTGTCGGATAAATCCAAAGCCCAACCGCACCAAAGCCGGGATTATAATCAAGGGTGGTTGTAATGGAAGTTGTTGAGGTGGTGGTAGTGACATACTGGGGCAGTTCGCCCGTGCAATCGCCTGCAAGAGCAATGTTGTAAGATGGGCTTCCCGGTGTGCCAAGCCTTTCTACCTGGCATGCCCCTGCCTTTGCCCTTGCTGAGAAGTTCGCGCTGCTAAACACCCCCAACTGGAACAATGCCCCAAGCACAACTGCGATGATCAGTATCGCCCATCCATATGTCATCAGGTATTCCATTGCACTTTGCGCTCTGCCGTGTTTATGGGCAATTTTTCTTGCAGATGCACTCTTCATCCGTATCACTAATCATAAGGTAAGCAATGCACATTTAAAAACATGCTGCAACCTATGGTATATGTTTATGTACGAGATGGTGTGCCGTAACTACTATCACGGAGCCACGCTTTGTTCATTACCATGTCTATTGATTATTTTTCTTCTCCTTTTGGAAGCCATTGCCATTACCCCGGTCCCTATAGTAAGGTAAGCAATGCAAATTTAAAAACGCGCTATAGCCTATGGTGTGTATCCACGTATAAGAGGGTCTGCCCAAATTACAGGCGTATACAAAATGTAATCAGACCCATATGGGTTATGGTACTGTATATCCATTCTCCCAGATGCCCGTATAATCTATGTTGACGGCTGCACCTGTATTGTCATTGCCGCTGTAGTCTTTCGTGTCGCCGTTGAGCGGCCACCAGGCGAGCAGATTTACCACACTTACCGGCGCTCCTCCAATCCCCTCAAGATACAACGAGCTCACTTCATTTGCCGAGAGGGACGAATTGTAAATCTGAATATTGGCTATAGCGCCATCGAAATATGAATTCCATGCCTGATGGTATCCTATTATCCATGGGAATGTCGATGGGAAAGAGTTTGGAAGCGCACCAGCAGTGCAAGTCCCTCCGGGTCCGTGAGAACCGCTGTTCGTATAATATGCTACTTTATCCCCGTTTACATACAGACTGAATCCATATGTGGAATTGTATGTCCCTGTTAAAAAGTACCATGTGTTGTAATTGTAAATGCTATCCGATGTCGCAAAATCGCCCACGCCATTTGTGTCCCATCCGAAGAAGAAGGGGAAACTGGAGCTGCCTCCGGGACCTGTGCTTAGAGTCAGGGAGTCTCCGCTTCCAGATCCCCTGTCATTTAACACTACGTTGGAGTGACCGCCGCCGCACCAGCTTGCGCTGCTTCCATAAACATCTACCCACGCTGCCTCTGTCCATCCCGTGCTGGTCGGATAAGTATAAAGCGGAGTGACAATATCGCTGCTGCCTCCATTAAATTGAGTCACCATCTGCGGCATCCCTCCATTACACTCCCCTTCAAGAGCTATATTCTGCACAGTGCCTGGGCCATCCGATCTCAAGACTTCGCACCCTCCTGGTGGCACTTTTGGCTGGAAGAAGTTTGCATTGAATACTCCCAACTGGAACAATGCCCCAAGCACAACTGCGATGATCAGTATCGCCCATCCGTAAGTCATCAGGTATTCCATTGCACTTTGCGCTCTGCGGTACTTGTTGGTTCTTTTTGCAGGAGCGCTTGCCATTGCCTCAGTCCCTATAGTAAGATAAGCAATGCACATTTAAAAACATGCTACGAACTATAGTATGTGTCTACGTATAAGATAATCTGCCAGAATTGCAGACGTATGCAAAATGAAACCGCATTCAGATGCGACAAATGCGGCAGCATCCTTGAGGTAGCGTATGACTATCCAAAGCTCCATCTTCGTAAGAGCTACAAGAGTGCAAGAATATCCCAGAACAAGTACAAGGTATTTTATCCCGTATCTGGAAAGCTTGCCACTCTTGGCGAGGGCTCTACCCGATTAAAGATGATGGATTTTCACGGGATTGATGTTTACCTTAAGATTGAGACCAGCAACCCGACAAGGACATTCAAGGACAGGGGTACCGTAATAGAGATAAGCAAGGCTCTTTCATTGGGCATCAACAAGATATGTTGCGCGTCCACGGGCAACATGGCGCTTTCCATATCTCATTATTCAAGAGTCCATAAGATGGAATGCACCGTATTTATAAGCAAGCACGCCAACAAGGAAAAGATAAGCAGGATAAGGAAGGAAAAGGCAAAGGTGATCCTTGTCGATGGCGGATTTAACAGGGCGATAAGGAACGCCGAAGCCCATTCAAGGAAGACCGGCTCTTTCCTGTGTGGAGATTACCACTACAGGAAGGAGGGCCAGAAAAGCATTGCGTTCGAGATTGTTGACAGACTGTCAAAGGCGCCTGACTTCATTTTTGTCCCTATTGGGAACGGTACGCTTTTCGCGGCAACGTACAAGGGACTGCTCGAATACAGGAGGTTTGGCATAATAAAGCGGCTTCCAAGGCTTGTCGCTGTGCAGTCAAAGGGGTGCAACCCATTGACCAAGGCATTCATAAAAAATAAAGAAATAAAATATGTTGAGCCGAAGACCTATGCGGATGCCATTGCTGTTGGCTATCCCATATTCGGCCTCGAGTCCATAGAAGCTCTCCGGAAGACGAATGGGCTTGCCAGCGAACCAACAGACAAGGAGATAAGCGCGGCTGTAAAATATCTTTCCAAATATGGGGTGTGTGCCGAGCCTGGAGGCGCAACTGCGTTTGCGGGGTTTGTAAAGCTGCACAATGAAAATCCGGACATGTTCAGGAACAAGAAAGTGGCTGTCGTGGTAAGCGGCAACAATGAGGATTGATTGCTAGTGTTGTTTCATGTTCTCGTAGGCGATGAGCAAAAATGCATTTCCATTGTCCCATTTTGCCCCGGACCTCAAGCCACCGACTATCGCATCCTTGTCGAGGACCTTCGAACACACTATTATCTTGTTGAGCAACGTTATCGGATTTATTGAGAAAACACGGAACCTATTTTTCAGCAGTTGCGCAAATGCATCAAAGGAAACGCTGCTTTCGACAAAGTTTATCATCAGTATCCCATTGCTGCTTAATTTTTTGCTTGCAACATCTATGAAACTCGTGCTAAGGAATTGCTCAGGGATTGAAAGGTTCACGAATGCGTCGAGGATTATGATATCATAAGTATTGGCTGTCCTGTCAAGGAAGCTGTTCCCGTCTTCCATCACTATGTTTGCATTAATCCCATTCATGAAATACTTTCTAGACATCTCTATAACGTCTGGATTTGGCTCTGCTATGTCTATTGTGATGTCACTGTAGAGTTTTGCCATCTGTATGGCTATGGTCCCTCCGCCGAGCCCTATCATTAGGACTCTTGGATGTTTGAACAAAGTGGGTACTGGGGTAAAATAGTCCCAATACGAACGTGTGTACAATTTATTTGCGTCATATGTTGAATGCACCGTGAAAAGTCCGCGCGATAGCTGCCTTAACTGCACCTTGCTTCCTCTTCTTACAACCATGAAGTCGCGCCTCTCCTCTACTACCTTCCAGCCCTCCAACGCAAGCAGCAGCTTGTCAAGTACGTTCATTAAATCAGTTCCCTATATTTTTCCTTTTATTCCATCACTTATAAAAAGACAGCATCATAAAGATTTTCATGCCTGGGCTAATAGACAGACTGCTTGATGTCCCGATAAAGCAGGTGATAGTGATAAGGTCAGACCTCAAGCTGGGAAAGGGAAAGGCGGTAGCGCAGGGTTCGCATGCATCTCTTATGAGCTATTTTGAAGCCGAGAGGAAAGATAAAGACGTTGCAAGGGAATGGGTCGATTCGGGGGAGAAGAAAGTCGTGTTAAAAGTGCCTGACGAGGACTCATTGCTGCAGCTTTACAAGGCGTTAAAGACAAAGCACGTTCCGTGTGCGCTTGTCACAGATGCCGGCCTTACGCAGGTTCCGTCGGGAACAAACACTGCATTGGGCATAGGTCCATGGAGGAGCGAAGAGATAGATCCCTTTACGGGAAAGCTTCAGCTGTTCTAGAAAACTTCGTCTTGTGTCTACCATCTTTTTGGAAGAGAGAAGGATATTTAAAGGTTATTAACCCAGTTTGAATAGTGATAAAGATGGGAGACTGTGATTAATTAGTTGTATAATCAAAGCTGTTTCTTTTAATGTTAATCATATAATATCCTGTTTTGTGGTAAGTTCACTTTGTGGCTTCTTATTAATGATTCATACGATTTAGTATACATGTTATCAAATTTTCTATAACACAATTGGCCCACTAATATGTCAGTTACGACCAATGAGTTAACTCCTATCCCTTTGACCTTGCTTTCAAGTTTTTCTTCTTCATCTTCAAGTCCACCATCATCATACACCGGCATGATAAAAAGAACACCATTTGGTACCTTTATATCTGCAAGATAAAGCAATTTATTTGTCACTTTGTTTGTTTCCTCTATCTCGTAGTGTAATAACTCTTTTTTTGTCTCAATGAAACCTTTTCTTACCTCTATCCCCATTATAATTATTGCGTTATATTTCACACCGGAATTCACCATTGTTATAGTCGGTCTTCTGACTATTCCAGGCCCCTCAAGCCTTGCATGATAAGAGTACTTTGCTGCTCCATCATCAAATCCGTGTTCTTTGTCTATATCACTGAACTTTGCGATACCGTTGTTAGTCACTTCTCTTAGGACAGTGTAATCCCTACTGTACAGCTGCCCTTCCTTTGGCCTTAAGCTCTCCTTCGTCCTTTTCCAGACTTTTTCCTTAAGGACATCGAAGAACCTGTCCATTATTGGGATATAATAACCGTATGTCTCGTACAGTGGTGTAGCATACCAATCCGATTTATAAGCGCTTATGTTTGCATCAGATCTTATGTTTGCTATTGCGTCACTCAGTGCATTGTCATCCTCTGCCAACAGGTAAATTACCAAGTCATATATTCCCCTTGTAAGCATAGCCAACTGCACTCTAGGTTCATTTGCCACTGCAGCCTCTACTGCTCTCTTTGAGGGCTTTTCACCGACAAACCTTGCAAACACCATGAAGCTCTGATATCCAAGTTTGTGGATATCTATTTCTGTTATATACCTTATGTCCAGCAGCCTCTCCAGTCTTTTCACTCTTGTTTCTGCCTTCTTCTCGCTAAGGCCCACAATGGCGCCCAGTTTTGAGTACTTTATCCTGGAATTCATGCTTAAGGCCATCAGTATCTTCTTGTCAGTTTCATCTACTATGCTGGTTTCTGGTTGGATGTGTTTTTGAGGCTCCTGTGGCAGTGTGACCTTGCCTCCCTTAGCCTCTATGAGCTTTATCGCGTTCTCCATCTCAAAGTCCTCTAACGCACCCCTCTCCATAAACTTTCCGGTCTCACTAATCCTCCCCAAATAAGTGGTAATTATTTTCACCTTCTTAGTAGAGGGATTTGTGCGCGTGAGCTGTTTGTAAACGTAGTACCTGCCGCTTATCTTCTTTAAAGAGATAAAAAAAGGATATAATGCCCTGAGCCTTCTGTATTCATTCATCACTGCTTCCGGTGCATCCATAGTTATTATATATAACAATAAAGTACTTAATTGTTTTCCATATTACCTATTACACCAATTTAATTAACATTTAAATAGGCTAAATTAATGTTAAAATAGTAGTATTTTACTGTAGATTTTGGTGAAAACATAACATAATAAAATAATGAATATATACCAAAAGCGCCATATAATATATTGGGGTTGGGATGAGGAAAGGTCAGAACTTTGGATACATGGGCTCTAGTTACAACTATGCTCTATTCTCCGGACATCTGCATAGTATTTCCATCCATCCGGTTCCTGTGTCATTAATATCTGATTTCCCTCTCTCATCCACCTCACACAAACTCATAATTTAATTCAATTTAAATCAAATCAAATTCATGATAAATGGTTGGTGGGCAAATGAACATGAACAATAAAATCATGGGGGCGCTAGGGTTGCGCCAAATAAAGAGGAAAAAAGAGGAGAATGGGGAAAACAAATTGATAGTATATAGCAATAACGGCATTATGCAAGGAAAGGCATACTGCAAAAAGGAAGATGTCGCCGAATACATCAAGAGCATAATGGTGTTCCCTACGGAAAGGCTTTGCGTTGTCATTCAGAAAGAATGACTGGTTAAATAGAAAATGGGTGAGAAAATGGTCAGACAACCAAATGATAATGGTAAGAGCAGCAGCAATAACGATGGCAGCAACAACTTCAAGCCAATGAAGCTCCATAAACTCCTTCTTGTTGATCCAAAAAAGAATTCAAGGATGGACAAGCTTGCGGAAAGACTCGTTTCATTCAGGGCAGTTCATGAAATGGTCCTTACCGATCATGAGAGAGGATATCTTGTAAAGCTGCGCTTCTTTCCAGGCTATGAGCCGAAGAACGTCAGAAGCTATCTTTCAGATAGGATAAGCAAGGAATTTGGAAAAGTAGAAAATGGTTGATAACAGTGCTAATTCGTCCATATTCAAACCCTTTAAAACAAATAAAATCCTTTCCAACTATGGTTACTAAAGCGGGCCTGTTTCGGCTCAATAAGACTATGTGATAACCATAACTGGATTAGTACTTGTAAAGATAGGGGGCAGCATAATAACCGATGTGAATCGTGAGAACACCGCAAAGCCAAAAGTCATCAGGAGACTTGCAGATGAGGTCAAGATCGCATCTGAAAATGCTAATGTAAAAATAGGTCTTGGTCACGGCAGCGGCTCTTTCGGGCACGTTTCTGGAAGCAAATACAAGACGCATCTGGGGCTTATACACAACGAAAGCAAGAAGGGAGCCTCACTGACACAGCACGTCGCGGCAAGCCTGCACAGGATAGTGATAAATGAGTTTTGCAACGTTGGAGCAAATCCGTTGTCGTTTCCACCATCATCAGCCGCCATTACTACAAATAGGAGGATAATCGAATGGGACATAAGGCCAATAACCACTGCGTTAAGGCACGGATTCATACCTATAACCTGCGGAGATGTCACGCTCGATACCGAGCTTGGCGTCACGATAGTCTCCACCGAAGAGCCGCTCAGATACATTGCCAATAAGCTGAAACCGGAAAGGGTGATAATGGGTGGCGATGTTGATGGCGTCTATACCGCAAATCCAAAACTAGCCAAATACGCAAGGCTTGTTGATGTAATAGATAAACATAACATCAAAGAGGCACTTTCGGGGGTCAGCGGTTCCACAAAGGTCGATGTCACAGGAGGGATGAGAAGCAAACTCGAATACGCTTATGAGATAGCGAAGAGCTGCGGGGCTAGCGTCCACATAGTCAATGCAGAAGTGCCTGGCAGACTGTACTCGGCAATGGTTGGGGATCCCGTAACCGGGACCGTTGTAAGGGTTTAATTCCAACAATTGAAAAACGGCTTAGACGATCGTGAGCCATTTGCCAAACCTCTTATCCTTTCCGTTTACTATCTCAGTAAACCTGTTCTGCAGCAGCCTTGTCACAGGTCCTGGCTTTCCGCTGCCGATTTTGACTCCGTCTACGTTCACTATTGGGGTCACCTCTGCTGCAGTTCCCGTGAAAAATACCTCATCGGCGGTGTAAAGCTCCTCTTTGTGGACCTCGCGCTCCTGCACTATCATGTCAAGCTCCTCCGCGAGCTCTGCTATCGAGTTCCTTGTCACTCCTATCAGTATATCCGCGCTGTCATCAGGAGTGACGATTACGTTATCCTTTACAAGAAATATGTTCTCTCCGGAGCCCTCCGCAACCATTCCATTGATAGACAACAGTATCGCTTCGTCGTATCCCGCCCTCCTTGCCTCCGTGTTTGCTATTATGGAATTTAGATAGTTTCCGCTCGCTTTGGCCTTTACTGGAAGAATTTCGGAATTAATCCTTCTCCATGACGATATCTTGCATCTTATGCCTTTCTCCTTGCCCTCTCCGAAATACGCTCCAAATGGTATGGCGCCTATGAACACGCTTATTGGTTTCCCAAAAGAGCTTACCCCTACAAGGTCTGTGTTGTAAAATGCGAATGGCCTTATGTAGCACGACTTCAGCTTGTTTGCCTTTATCGTATCCAATACTGCCTTTATGAGCTGGCTCTTTGTATAGCCCAGGTCCATTTCATAGATCTTGGCGGTATTGATAAGTCTTTCAATGTGCTCCTCAAGCCTGAACACTGCGGTCCCCTTGCTTGTTTCATAAGCCCTTATCCCTTCGAATATGCCGCTGCCGTACTGCAATGAATGCGTAAGGATTGGCACAGTTGCATCGTTATAATTGACGAGCTTTCCATCAAGCCATACCTTTAGCTTGCGCCTATCCTGCGATGCGCCCTTTTTTATTTTCGCGGCTGGCATATGCTATAGTAACAATCAAAAGTTAATAAAGCTTTTGCGATTATGCCGATCCTATCTCAACTGGCTCAGTTGTTCCTGTATGCTCTCTATTATCTCCATCACTACCCGTTCTGTTGTCCTTGCATTCTGCTGAACCTCGTCCGGATCGTGTATCAATATGCTTCTTTCTCCTATCCATCGCTTTCCACCGCCGCCAGCCACCATCCTCTCAAGCCGCCTGCTGCTTACCCTTATGACACTCTGTTCTAGTCCAAGATAAAAGTCTTCATCGGTGTCTATGTCGTAGAGCCTCTTTATGGTCTCGGAATCCGACATTACGAGATATCCCAATGGCCCATACCTGCTTTTGAGGAGCTTGTTGAATGCCGTGAGAAGATTGCTAAGTATCTCTGTCTCATCTCCCTTTATGTTGGTTGATCCAGCCTTATCCAACTTCGGTTCTTTGCTGTTTGCGTCTTCATCCTCCGATTCCATCTCCTTTATGTCATCTTCAACCGTGTGGATTCCGCGAAGCCTCTCAAGCTGTTCTTCAAGTTCCTTTATCCTTCCTATCGTCGTTTCGTCTTGTATGTTCTTGTAGATATCCTCTACCTTGAGGTTTGCAGGATTGACTACCTTAGCATTTGGTTTCTTTGGCGTCCTTATCGAGCTTTCGTCTTCTGGATACATGAGCGCACCTTTCAATTTCATTTCAGCAGACATGATTAAAAAGCCTTTTATGTTTAGCGATTATATTATATTTGGTATTTTGATGGAAAACGGTGTTGTTCAGTGAAGCCGCATAGCTATTCAAATAAACGCAGAAACACCGGAGTCAAAGCGCAGAGCGCAATGGAATACCTGATGACTTACGGATGGGCGATACTGATCATTGCTGTCGTTATTGGGGTTCTATTTCAAATGGGGGTGTTTAGCTCCACAGGCTCCCTTGGCAATTCCTGCCTTGCCCAATCCGGTTTTCTGTGCAGCAATCCTGTCCTTAATTCCGCAGGCGACCTGGCAATAAGCTTCGGCCAGTTCACCGGTGACAAGATAACGATAACGCAGATAGGGTGTTCCTCTTCTACCGCAGAACCGACAATGCACGGGACATCCATTGTGCTTCAAAATGGCCAGACGAATACGGAGACGTTCTCGTGTCCTGTCCCATCGTCCGCCCTTGGCACCCAGTTTACGGGTACGCTGTGGGTCACATATACAAATACGAAAGGCCAATCCGAAGTTGTCGAGTTTGCAACTATAGCTGCAAAGATCACCCAAATAGGTTCAGCTGGCGCAACAGTCATAGCGTATGTCCCAATTACCATAACTAATTCACAAACATCCCCCACTCCTGCGCCGTTTCAGCAACAGCTCATAGTGGACAGCGCATCGTTCACAGACATAAACTCCAACTGGCAGAATGTGGAATTCACTACTGGTCCGGATGGCACTGGCACTTTATTGAATGCATGGGTGGAAACAAACCCGAGCAACACTGCAACGTCAACGGAAGTTTGGGTCAACCTTCCGACGGCTATAGCCGGAAGCGGCAGCCAGACTATCTACATGGATATGATGTCCGCTTCGATAAT
>JAMCZN010000026.1 GCA_023485505.1 Candidatus Martarchaeota archaeon
CAAGAGGGCCAACGTTCCTGCTGCAATAAGTTTATATATTTCCTAAGCGTAATATTACCATACGGTTAATATGTCAGCAGATGCTAAAAGAAATAGAATACCATATTCTGACAAAGTAGATGGAGGGGTTGTGAAGGAAGTCGAAGTGCCAGTAATAGCTCGCGCGGAAGCCAGCAGAAAGATACAGGGTCTGTTTAATGGCAACGCAATACTTGTCGGAAAATGGGCAGCCAACTTTTATTGCAGCAGGAACGTTGGCCCTCTTGAAATGGAGTTTGTCGTAAGGGGCGAAGATATCGGTACCGAAGCACGTTCGCTACCTCGTCAAAATATTGCCGGACTGAATGAAAAAGTACAGGGCATAAGCGTAAACGTGGCTTATCAGAATGAACAACGTCCATCATACTTTGGCATACCTATAGATAGGATCTTTAAAAATTCAATGAATGTCGATATGCGAGTTGGAGGCGAAGTATTCAAATCAAGAATCGCTTCTGTGCCGGATATGGTCATTATCGGGTACAACAAGATGAAACTAAGGGGCGGCTATATGACAGATCCAGAGTCTATTGCCATCATTTCTGACATAATGGATACCATATACGACCAATTTGCTAACATGGAAAGCTTCCTTGAAAGGAAGGAGGTTAAGGAGTTGTATATCGAATATGAAAGCCAGGGCTGGATTCTTGATGGATTCGATAAGTTCAAGCAATCGCTAATGACCTGGGACAGTTTCATCAAGAAAGAAACAAGAAGCACCTCTCAAAGAAACGTATAAATATCTGGAAAGACGTATTATTATACGATAAGATGCTTGCCCACAGTGATAATTTGTACTCTTTAGACGGTCCACGCTCCGATACATCGGTAGGTAAAAGAGCGGAGCAAAGCGGATCGTACCAACTTCCTGTTTCTCCAAGAGGCAAGGGATACAACATTCCTGTGGCCAGAATGTACGATATAGCGAAAAGGATAGGTGTTCTTTTCCATTCAACAGTGGTTATTATAGGTGGAAGGGAAGTCAATCTTCTTTGTGAAGGTGAGGAAAGGCCTACCAACGATGTGGACCTGATTGTAATCGCGAAGTCGTCTACGATATCTGAGCAGAATGAATGGGCATTGAAAGCGGAGGCAATAAAGCTTGGATTTGAGATGGAGGGCATCACAAAGATTTTTGACATAAGGACATCGACACCTTCTGGAGATCATGTAAAGGTAGATGTTTTCTACGATGTGCGCGGAGAGATACCACCAGGAAGGGAAGAGATGAGAAAGGTCATAGGAGGAGTGAGCGGAATACCCTCTGAAGAGGTAATGAAGAACGCAGTTCGTATAACAAGGGCGGCAGAAGGCCATCTCGTGGATTTCAGGATAGCGGCGCCATGGCAGCTCGTTCTTATCAAGTACAACGTGATGGTTAATGAGAAGGAAGCGCCAGAGCAGAAGCATGGAGATGATATAGTAAAGGTCATCAAGCACCAATATGGCTCTGTGGACATGTTCCTTTCAAAAGAGAAGGCACGTATTGAAGATTATATAAGAAGGAAGTTCATAGGCAAAAACGTCTCAGGAAACGATATGACTTTCACTGGAGACTGTGAAAACTTCGAGCAGTTTGTAACAAATCTGAAAGAGATAGTAGAAGCAAGCACTATCCCGATATAAGTCGGATACCTGGCTTGTGCAACAATGGTGTAAAAATGCCAAAAAAGAACACAAAAATAGTACTAAAGATCTTTGATAGCAAGGAAGGCGAAGAGAAAAGGGCGCACAACTGCTACCTTTGCCAGATTTATAAAAGGGAGATAAAGAAGGGCAACAAGGACGCTTATGAGTTTTATAGGCAGCACATAAACGAATGGGTAAAGAAATATAAGGGCGCGACAATAGTGTTCGATTCCGCGATTTATGCATATTATCGCACCGGTCTCGGTTATGAAGACGGATCGGAAATGGTGCCGCGCATCGCAAGACCAAAAAGCAAGTAAGGCTCTTGCTATTACTACTTTTGACTTACATATTTGTTTACTTCTTCGAAAATGGCTCTCTTATTCGATAGTTTTGGGTCGTTTATCACAATTTTGAGGTCCCTGATCTCGTACTTCGTGTGCTCTTCTGAGAGCCTTATTCTGCTGACGTCATTTGGACCAATTATGGCAAGAAAATAGACTACTCTTTTTTTGAAATGCATGACTTTTCCATACTGTTTTGAGAACTCATCAAATTCGTAGTTCGTTTCTGTCTGGAATTTATCGTCAAATTTTACGTCAAGGCCGGTTTCCTCTTTTACCTCACGGCGAGCTGCCTCCTTTATGTCCTCCCCTTTTTTGACTCCACCTTTGGGTCCTATGTCCACTATGTCACCCTTGGCCTCCCTCCCGTACTTCTTAAAGTAAAATTCGTTGTTTTGCGTTAGCAAGAGCACGTCTACGCTGTTTCCGCGATTTATGCATATTATCGCACCGGCAGATAGCGCCTCTATACTGTCCATTAGTATCACAAGCGGTACTATGTTATATTGCTCCGAAAGTCTTAAGTATCTAGTTCAACTTAGCGCTTTTATGGAAAAGGGAGAAGCGGCGCCTGCATCGTACAAGAAACAGGACCAGCCCATAAGGGGAAGCGACGGCTGGCTGAGGCAGGCAAATCTTTATGTCGCTAAGGGTTACAGGCTCGGGATAAAGCACGAATATATCGGAGCTTGGAACTCATACCGTATCCAGTTATACAGAGAAATTGACGGGAAAGGATTTGGCGTGCATATAACTGTTGGCGACCAGGGCAACGTACACAGTATAAGCGGATTTGACGACCCTAATCATGATGGTTTTATTCCAAATGTGATGAATACTGGTTCTGGCAGCACTTTGGTAATGCCTGCAGATATGGCTGCGTTTGTTGGTTCTGATGACGGCGAACTTGACCCTTACATTATCTCAAACCTATTCTTTCAGGTGATGCATAATGTCATATCAACACATTTTGAATCCATTGAATTGAAGGAAACGGATGAGAGGGAAGCGCACAAGCCCGAATATCAACATCATTCATGGCTCGTAGGCGCATTAAGGCGATTGTCCCTAAAGGTGGGAAGCACACTAAGAAACGCATAATGTACGTGGATTTAAACCCAAAATCCTTAAATATCAGGAAAAACCCATTATTATAACACCAATCAAGCGATATTTATGGAGGGTACTTCTATTCAAAACAGAACCAAGGCGCAGGCGGCACTTGGGTTGTATTACACGAAGAACGCCAACAGCGCGTACGAAATTGGAGATTTAAGAACTGCGATATTCGATGCGGATAGAGCTGTCTCCTACCTTACGATGTCTGGCATCTTAAGAAGGGAAGCAGGGGAGGACGTGGTGACCAGGCTGATGAATGACGCAAAGATAAGCGAGTTTGGTTTTCATGCGTTGATGTCGGAGAAGTTAATTGACAATATAGATCATTTGAGGCGTGAGAGTGGTTTCGATGAGCTGATACGCGCTTGGCATGGGATGGTACTTAGGCACAACAACGCGATGAACAACGCTTTCAAAGACATCCGATTGATTGGAATTGACCATCAACAAAATGGCAATGTTAATCAGATACAGATTGACAAGGTGCTTTTGCAGGAGTGTCAGGCAAAAAGTGAAGAGGCGGAAGTGGCTGGCGATACGCAATATGCCTCACTGCTTAATGTAGCGGCATGGCTCGCAGCAAATCCCGAAGCGAGCATGGCCGCAGGCTCTGCTGTCGCATTGCCGCTTAATATTAATATGTTTGTTGGAAAAGACAACTTACTGCCAATAGACATGGCAAAAGCATCGATAGTGTTTACGCATCTGTAAATATAATATTTTAACAATAAGTGATACGATGAGTATTTCTTTGACTAATGGCGCAAATATCCATAAACAGGTAACGGTCAAGATGAAGAGGCCATTGCCTGAGATAATGGAGCTATTGGCAACGAATCCGGAAACTCCCGTAGTAAGAGAGAAATTCAAGAATGAGCTTGGCGAAGAGCATTTTGACGGTTTCTTTCATAGACTAAGGTATCATCTGTTCCTCAGGAGCGAATACAGGTATGCGCTTTCTGAAGAAGAGAGGTGGCTCCACATGTATTCAGAGTCATCAAAAGAGGCACTTTACAAATATGAACATTGCATTCCGGCGCCAAATCCGCGCAAGCGAACGATAAGGGCAGTGAGCCGATAGAGGAATATAAGCGTGGCGCTTTGGATTGGAGAGATTTGTCAAAGGAAACAAAAGAGGAGATAGGGACATACGTTAAGGAGGCGCTTGAATTAAGGTTTGGCTTAATACGCGTTATAGAAAGACGCGTAAGGAGGGAAGCAATGATTGTCAGAAACTTGAGGGAGGAGCGTGAAAAGCATCAAGTCATGATTAGAAATGAGGATGCAGGATTGACCGCACTTGGTCGTATAAATACGGCAGAAGTCATTGAAGTGGAAAACATAGAATCTGAAATGGCTAGATTAAAGGAACTGTTAAGAAAGAATGCGGAGGCTGTTGATTTCATTGATAATATGCTGAAATGAGATATAACCGAAACAACTGAAAATCATTAAATATCTGGACTAATCTTAATACTCTGGTATGGCAGACATCAGCAAACCGGGAAACGATTCGCTCACGCCTCTTATAAGGGAGTTAAGGCGAATAGCAACCTCACCGCAAAATACTAGGGAAAAAATCGATAACGTAATAGAAGACCTTCCGCAAAATATGCGCATAATCCTTATCATGTCTGCAAATTTGGCATGCTTCACCCATAACACAAAGCTTACAATCAGCGTAAAGCAAGAAGACAGGCAAATGTACGCCGCACAGCTTGGCATAAGCGAAGAGGAGGTGATAAAGATACTTATTGGCATAAGGGACCTTGGATTTGCCGTTCTTGAAAAAGATGATCAGGCGTTAACCATAGTAAACGAAGGGATAACTATTGTGAATAGATTGAAGGAACTCAACGATACGCAAAGAAAATAAAAAACAATGCTCTATTTCTGTGCTTTTTTATCTGGAGTATTCACATTTTTCAACGCAGCTTCGGCCTCTGTGGATGGATTGCTTAAAACCCTACTGACAGTCCCCCTTGTGTGCTCGACTATTTGCGAAATCTTGTATACGGTAATGTTTGGGTCAGTTATGCGAAGTTTTAGTATCTGTATCTCATCCTCTAATGAGATCTTTTCCGAGCCCCTGCTTGGGACTGTCCTGTGTGCCTTAACTGTCCTTTCATCGATACCTAACATGTGTGCGGCTTTTCTGTTAGGAATCGTAGGGTCTTTTTTCAGCAGGGCTTCTAACTCTCCATATGGAACGCTCTTCGTGTAGCCGTTTGGATGGGTTGTTTTCTTCTCTACTATCACACCTTTAGCTACCAGCTCTCTATAGCATAAGGTACATACCTTTTCTGTTACGCCATCTATTGTCACAATGCGCCCCTTCAACATATGGTGCGTCTCGCAAAAGTAAGTGCTCTTTGTTGGCATGTAATCAATAATTGATTAATCGTATTGTAGCAACTAGGGTTTGTTCAGATATATAAACAAGTGCTATTGTCCTTCAAAATTAAAAATAGTAGTTCAGGAAATGTCATCAGACATAAACGTTGCCAATTGGTTGCTGCTGATTGAGACAAATGAGTAGAAGATTACGAGATAGTCTCCCTTATACCCGATTAAAATATATACCATGCGACCGCCCGCAGAGCCTTGGAAAGCAGAATACGTAAGTCCGTTGTTCTGTGCGTTTAATGTGTCTGTTGTAAGACCTGCTTCTGTTTTGGATTTATTCAATATGGAACCGTACTGTATCTGCGCCTGTCCATTGATAAGTTGCAAAACCATTTCCACCCCTCCATCGGGGTTTGATTTGGTGCCAAAGGCATATCCCGATATCCACATCTGAGAGACGTTGTTTGCAAGCCCTATCCCCGTAAGGTTGCCGCTGGATTGCAACGCAGACACTATCTGTGAACCGGTATAGCTGCTTACATTATAGGTGCCCCCTCCCCCAATAAGCGATTCAAACTGGCTTTTGCTTAGATATATTTGGCTTGATGCTCCCTGTTGGGGTGTGGAATTAAGATTGACAACGGTATTTGCATTGACCTTGTTCATCTGCGGTAGGTTTATTCCAATGAACGCTATAATTACAATAACCAAGACTAGAATGGCTATCGGCAATGTATCTACCATCGGCACACCATAAACGATTATTTAGCAACATCAAGATTTTTATATATATACTGATAGTGTTGACCGTCTTTAAATGAGCAACCTTAATATAAAGACATTCAAAGGCACCCCGTTTGAAAGAGGCAGGATTATTGGAAGGATATACAGAAGCAATGGGGTCGTTTTTACCATAACAAATCAAAACACTTCTGTTTTTAAGGATCAACTGAAGGCATATGAAAAACATTATCCCCAGATTCTGGAAGAGATCAGGGGTGTGGCGGATGGCGGCGGATATAATGAACGCCATATAATGCAAAAACTGCTTACATATCAGTGTCTCGCGTATGAGCAATCGTTCAAGAGCCCAAAATCATGCACAATATTTAGCATAAAGAACAAGCATGGCGTATTCGTAGGAAGAAATTATGATTGGATCCCAAAAACCACCGAAGTTTTTCAGTTCTATAGGATTCAAGGTCCAAACATAAATGACGTTTTGATCGGGACAGATATGGATTTGACTGAACGCGGAACAAACCCAAAGAACCTTTTATACGATCCTGATGATGCAATAAACTCAAAGGGGCTCTTCATAGGCCTGACATATGCAAGCTACGACGCAGTTGCTTGCGGGATAAATCCAACGCATATGATAAAGCTGGTTGCCGAAACATGTGACACTGTAGATGAGGCAGTATCCGTTTTCAAGAGGACACCGGTATGCCTGCCAAAGAACTTTTTCATTGCAGACAGGTATGGAAATACCGCTGTTGTCGAACATGCTGCAAAGAAATTCAGGGTACTTTATCCCAAAGGTGACATACTGATACATACCAATCACTATCAAGATCCAGAACTTGCAAAGAATGAAAGAGTGCTAAAGCGCTATCCAACTAATACGACATATCTGCGATATTACGAAGTATTGCGAAATGCCAATGAAAAAAAGAATACCTTTCAATTTAAAGACGTAATAGGTTTGCTGGGCAACATGGACAACTACGTGTATCAGGACCTTCCGAATATGGGGACCATATGGACCCTAGCCCTTGACATTAAGAGAAGAAAGTACAAACTATACTGGAATCATAAGCAAAAAAGAAAAGAAATAGTCCTCACAGTATAACTACTGCTTAGGTTTTATACCTATTACCTTTATCTCGAATACCAGGGTCTTTCCAGCAAGTGGCGGATTAAAGTTTGCGGTGATGTTGGTTGCGTTTTCAGCCGTAACTACCCCGCTGGCTCCGTTGCTTGCGGTCACCGGCATTCCCACGTAAACAGTATGATTTCCAAACTGCGCCCTCGATATTGTTACTATAAGGCTTGAATTGACTATCCCATACGCATTTGCGGGGGATATTGTCACGTTCTTGGTCTGATTGAGGCTCATTCCTATTACTGCCTGGTCAAATCCCTCTATTACATGGCTATTGGGGCCGACTACGAAGCTGAATGGCTGCTTGCCCACATTAGAGTCAAACACAGTTCCATTGGTAAACGATCCGGTGTAATACACGCTTATATTGTCTCCGACCACTACTGTTTGCGCAGCAGAGTTGTTCGCAACAATATAAACTATCCCGCCTATAACTGCAACGATCACTATTGCCATGACCACGTAAATTGGCGTTCGTTTGCCCTTTGCCTTTTTATCCGTCTTTGTTTCGGCTTCCATAGAATCAACTATTTGTTAATGCAGTATAATTTAAGGCTTTGCTTTTATGGATGGATACTTTAAATATCTGAAAGTCCGCTAACGTTTTGGTGCATATATTATATGACTGGTTCAAAACATCGTGGTATGCTCTCTCCGGGAAAGGTCATCATTAGCGGGCCGACCAAAGATAATACCGGGACGGTTACTGTCACAAACATAAAAAGGGTTGATACTGATATAGTGCTTGACGGAAATTGCCCTGCAAAGCTTTCTCCAAGCGAAAGGGCGTCCGAAATAGGCAAGATGCTGCGTAAAGAGGGCATATTTTTCGTAGCGCGCGTAGATAGGGCATACGCCGGGAGCCTGGTGGCAAACATCTATTCTGATGGTTCCGCATACATAGGCAAGGTTTATACCGTTCAAAGCCAAAGAAACAAAGGCGTGGCCGGATATCTCATGGACGCGGTGATAGGCACTGCACAGGAATTAAAGTTAAAATCCATAAGGCTCTGGACAACCAACCCAATTGCAAAACACATATATCAAAAGAAAGGATTTGTGGAACAGTGTGCGGAAGGTTCAACGACATCACATTTTACGCTCCAGTTTTCCCCTTCCATTTCCGTCGAAAACCCAATAGATGCCGTTGTCGCTGAAATGGCAGCTAAACAGTTGTGATGGGCATTAAGGCCATTTGTCAATTGAAAAGGTTTATATATCAGAAAAAAGAAAATATTATTGGGTGGAGAGATGGTGGGGACGATGAGAACCTATTTAATAGTATCATTGGATACTTCTCTATCTTCTTATGTTAAAGGTGAATAAATGAGAAAAAATAAAGTCTTAGCGCACACTCTGATTGCAGCAGTATTTGTTGTAATGCTAGCAACAGTGCTGTATGCGGCTAAGCCGGTAAGCGGAGGCGGAGGCGGAAGAGGTGGTGGCGGTGGCAGTACTGGCATACCTACAGAGGTCCAATCTACATATGCGGTAAACTATGCGTATGGCGTTAATTTTAACCCAACAACGAATGGTTTTCCATATAATGTAACGACATTAGCGTTGCAGTCAGGTTTGCAAAGCTACTATTGGACAGCAGCAGCGTCAGTTGCAATAGCGACATATAATTATTCTGTTGACGAGGCAGCACAGCCAAAATACACACCTGTAGTCAACGGTTCAGATGCTGGTCATTCTTTGACACCTGTTGGCACTATAACACAGAGCCAGCCAAATGCGCACTCAAATGACTTCCAGGGAATTCTGGAGGGCGTAGGCGCAGCGGTAAACTTCCAGGATGCTCAGATAACAGCATATGCTGACAACCATATCAGGCAGGACGCAAACGTTACACACACATATAACGTGACAGTCCCAGGAAGCTTTGTCATAATAGACGTATCGGGAGGCTCTGCGAATATGGCTCCGTTGACATCAATAATCGTGCCATCGACGTGCAATGTGCTATCTAGATATCTAGAAAGCTTCAGCAATGGCAGCATAGCGGCCGAACAGGCTGTGTGTATGAACCAGGGAGCTGGAAAGTACAGCATAAGCTGGAGCGCAAGCGGAAAGGAAGCGGGCGTTACTACTGCAGCATATGTGTTTGCACCTTACACTGTCAATCTGGCACTTAACCAGACTGGCGCTGGAGCGATAAACACAGACGGAGCCAACTATGTAAGCGGCTCGGTAAGCGTCATTGGAACTGGTCCGATAAGTGCAGTCGCAGCATCTGGCTACACATTCAGTCACTGGGTTGTAAGCAATCCGGCGAACCTTGTGATAGGCAATGCAACATCGGCAAGCACGACTCTGGAGGTACTTGGTCCAGGAACAGTAACAGCTGACTTCGCTTGATAAAGGAATAGCGCGCTGCAATGCAATGCGTTGCAGCATTTCATTTTTTATTTATTATTTATCTCTTTTTATTTGAATTCCCGGTATTTACCTATTTCTCAGCGCTTATCAGTATCACTTTTGGCATATCGCTTTGCTCCTTGTATCTTGGATCAGCATTTATCATCTTTTTGTTAGTCGATAGTTCGTTTACCCTCCTTATCGACAGGTTATTGTTTATTATGGAATTGATCAAATCCTCAACCCTGTGGTGGTAGAAAGGAGGAGTCTGCTTTGCCATGGTCAGATTGAACTTCCCTTCAAAATTTTCGAAGTAGCCTTTGACATTCAATATCTTATCGTTCTTTTTACCGGTGTATTTTTCATACAGATAGTATTTCATTGGAAAAAACGGGTGTGTTGTCATCAGGTAGAACCTGCCCCTCTTTTTCAATATCCTTGAAACCTCTTTTAGTATAAGGTTGATATTTTTGGTTTCGTTGAATACAAAAGTGCAATACACTATATCTACGCTATTTGATTTTAAAGGCAACCTCCTTCTTATGTCGGATTTTATGAAAGTCACACGCTTGTCCCTTATGTTATCCGTTGCGAACTTGAGAAAATTGCTGCTGAAATCAATCCCATATATTTTTTTAGGGGCGTATCTGAGAAGTTTTACTACCAAGCTTCCGTTTCCGCAACCAAGATCCGCTATTAATTTGCCTTTGATTGGTTTTGATATATTCAACAAAAGCGGAAATAACAGCAGTTCCCTATTTGGGTCTTTGTTCAGGCCATATGTAGCATTCCACTTTTCCTGCCAGCTCTGTTTTTTCATCACATCATGCCTTTTTCAAATGGGTCCTTTTCCTCTCCCTCTTTATCTGGACTTTCGCCCTTTTTAATATATATAGTAACTCCCGATCAGCCATTCTTTTCTCCGCTGTCCTGATGAATTCATCTACATTTTCATCTTTTTTGATATATCTATGATACTTGGTGAGCAGCAGTATGACGTCCAACTTGTCTATCTCATAAACGAGCTTTGCCTCCCTTGTTTTTCTCTCCTTTAATTCCTTCCAAAGATCCTTGAGTTCATTACCTGTCCTGCTATCCGGAATCCCCAGGACCTTGAGCGCTCCCGCGTTTTCCAAACTTGCCTTTACGCTGTTGCTTACCTTTTGCTTCCTCTCGTCTTCCCTTGTGGCGATATCTCCGGTAACAGTCTCATTGATATCATGGATGAGCGCCATGATCATGCATCGAGTTGCGTCTAGACCGCGCCTCTTTGCGATTATATACGATAAAAGAGAGGTGCTGTATGAATGGTCGCCCACGTGCTCCGGATTTGCTACCTTGTACATCACCCAGCCTGTCCTTTTGACTGTTTTGAGTTTGTTTGCCTCCATCATGAAGTCTGCAATCCTGTCAAGCTCCCGTTTTGAATTTCCTATCTTATCACCTAACGTTTATTCCTGTTAAGCAATTTATAAATATCCTATATAGTATTACTATATTGGGTTGTTAAGTATGGATATACATCGTTTGATAAAACGCCCTCTATGGTGGGCAGTGCCTGTAATCCTATGGGTTGGGACAGTGATGTTAGGGAGTGCAGTGAATTTAGGGATTGAGGGTTGGCAAGCATTTGCATTAATGATTGTAGCATTTGCGGCGGTGGCTGGCTTGAAAATGTGGGACCTGCAGTGGGAAATCCACTTGAAGAAGTACCAATCTGCGCGCCAGAAACAAGCTGCGAAAAGATGAATAATATGAAAAACAGCTTTGCGATAAGAGAAACAAAACCACAAGATTTCACGTCAGTTAAAAAGTTACTGTCTAGAGCGAAGATGGGAAGCACTCTTACAAAAGCCACATTTGAAAGAACTTTAATTAGGAACGGAGGTCTTTGCCTTGTGGCCAAGGACGGAAAGAGGATTGTTGGGACAATATTTGGCTTTGACGACGTACTTACTCTACACCTAAGCAAATTGACCATAGATGAAGCTTATAGAGGGCATGGGATCGGAAAGCTTCTTATCAATGAACTTATTAACAGGACCAAGACGAGGAATGCAGGCATTAGCCGTATCTTTTTACACGTAAGGAAGAACAACAAAGCGGCAATGCACTTATACAAATCGTTAGGTTTTGAGGTTAACAAGGAAAACTGTCTCATGGATCTGCAGCTTAAGCGTAAATAGTAAATATGATCTCTACTGTTAGAGACAGAAGGTTATAAATTTATTATTTTCAATACTGCTGCGTTAATATGGCAACAAACAAATGGGACATGATAGCAGAAGATTACGAAAGGAGAGTGGGTGACAAAGGGGATATATATCACAGGCTGTATATCAATCCAGTCCTTTTCAGGCTTTTGGGCCAAGTCAAGGGGCGCAAAATTCTGGATCTTGCCTGCGGAAGCGGCTATATATCAAGAATCCTTGCAAGGAAGGGTGCAAAGGTCACTGGCATTGATTCATCAGAAAGATTGATCTCGATTGCAGAGCAAAGGGAAGCCAGTGGAAGACTTGGCATCAATTATTTGAAGTTGAACGCGGCGAATATGAAAGGAGTTAGAAATGGCTCTTTCGATTGCATAGTAAGCGCAATGGCTCTTCATGACATAAAGGAAGTAAAGGGAGCAGTCATGGAGTGCAGCCGTGTGTTAAAGAATGGGGGAATATTTGTCTTTTCAATCAGACATCCAGTTAGGGAAGTGGGGGATATAAAGAAGGACAAGACCGGTTACCACATAGAAATAAAGGATTACAGCCATATTGCAAAGCTAAACAGTCCAATATCCAAAAGGGTGGCGATAACCGTTTATCACCGTCCACTGCAGTACTACTTCAAGATCCTCTTAGATGCGGGATTCGTGGTTTCCGGATTTGAAGAGATAGCTGCGGCCGGATACAGCCATGGGATATCAAACAAGGATAAGAAGCTTCTGAAATTCAAGAGTTCCTTCCCATCATTTTTGGTGATGGAATGTAAAAAACAGATGATAGAGGACGGGAAAAGACGCGCTAAGAACCTCTAAATATAAGCAGTTGCAATAAAATAGATAAAGTTTTCAGAATCTCTATTAAAGTGTTGGATTATGAAAGAAATTCATCGTTTTGTGCTGATTGCTGGTGCTTCTGGCAGCGGAAAGACCACGCTCAAAAATTATTTTCAGAGTATGGGCAAAAATGTACTGGATGGAGACACAGAGGGCATTGGTATATGGGTTGATGAAAAAGGAAATCAAAGGAAGGAGCCATCAAAGGAAGAATGGGAAACACGAAAAGGATTCGATTGGAGATGGGATATAAGTGCATTGAAAAGAGTGTTGGAAACTTATAGTGGCCAAGAGGTTTATGCATTTAGCGACGCAGCAAATCTTAATGAAGTCAGGTTCCTTTTTGATGAACTTTATTGGCTAAGCGCTGATTACGAGCTAATCGAGGAACGTTTGCATAAAAGGGCAAAAGATGAATCGGCTGAGAAAATACAGGGTGCAGCTTATGGCGCTACTGATGAACAGAGAAAATATGTCTTAAAGAAATTGGAGGCGGGCGAGGTTTGGGCAAAGGAAAAGGGTTTTATTTTTGTCGACGCCTCATTGTCTCCAGAAGAACTTTTTGATATAATCACTAAAAGAAATGGTAAGAAAAGAACAAGTTAGAATTTCTATAAAAGTATTAGATTAGTTAAGATTCTTATATTTATCAAACAAATTGCTTTCGTTGATTAAGATGGAAATTGCTACCGAACACTCGTGGTCGCGACAATGCAGAATTACAGAGATAAGACGGTCCGAAAAAGAAGATACCGCTCATGTCGTAATTGAGACAGTAGATAACGAACCGAAAGACCATGGCTGCCTTGATATTAAGAACGCTTCTTTGTTAAGAGTTGGTCAGCTAGTTGCGGTATATAAAGTCGTAGGAAACGTGTCCGAGCTCTATAGCGATAAGGGATGGCATCTAGTTATTGACGTTGGAGGGAAGGATATTAATGCCGCAGCTGTTGCTGGCGCATTTTGTTGAAAGCTATAGGTAACTGTTAGAATCTCTATGAAAGTGTTGGAATGGTTGTTAAAGTAACGTATTTTGTTCATGGCACCACAATAGACAACGAAAATGGCATCGCTACTGGTTGGGCTCCAGGAGAATTATCAGATACTGGTAAGGAGCAAGCGGTAGAACTTGCGAAGCAAACAGCACATATACGCTTTAATGCTGTCTTTTGCTCTGATCTCAAAAGAGCGGTGGATTCTGCAACGATCAGTTTCAGTGGAAAGAATAAAATAATACAAGACAAACGGCTCAGAGAATGTAACTATGGTGATTTCAATTCAAAACCTGAGAAGTTCAAAAAAGATATGACAAGGTACATAGACAGACCATTTCCAAATGGCGAATGTTATAAGGATGTCGAAAAGAGAATAGTAGGTTTTGTTTTGTTCCTGAAAGAAAACTATGATAATAAGCATATTGCAATAGTTGCGCATCAAGCGCCGCAGCTGGCCTTGGAAGTAATAACAAAACATAAAACCTGGAAAGAGGCCATCACTGGAGAGTGGCGTAGTGTTGGAAAGTGGCAACCCGGTTGGGAATATTCATTATAATGAAATTTGATTATGTATAGTGCGCTCAAAACAACATTCCATCCAAATGAAACAAAAACATAATCTCAAAAAGCTCTGCACTCCAGAAAAATGGAAAGTGCCTGATTTTGGTTAACCCATCCGGATTGTTGCAAAAATGGGTCAAAAGAAAATGGATTTTCTCGTGAGGCAATATTTCAC
>JAMCZN010000025.1:0-25620 GCA_023485505.1 Candidatus Martarchaeota archaeon
ATCGCAGAGACTTCAATATCCTCAGTTTTTCTATCTTGTCGTTCTTGATGTTATAGTGCTTTCCGTAAAGCACCGTCCTGAGCTCGTTCCTCTCCAGCTCGCTTTTTAATATGAACGCAAATATAAATTCCAATCCCATCCCCTTCTCAAAAACCCCCAGGTATTTTTTATAGAGCTCCCTCATGAGCGCCGCTTCAAGGTAAGACATGGACGGATCGGCATTGAATGCGTCTATTGCGCTGTCTATATGGTAAGGTATGTTCGCTTTTAACACGGAAATCCCCTTTGTGGCGATTTCATCGAGCTTCGCCTCCGGTATTTTACCCCCTTTTATCATAAGCCCCTGTAAGCTCTGCTTCATGTCTATGGCCTTTACTGCCATTGTTATGTTCTTCACATCAATGAGCTCCCTTATGTACGAAAGCATTGTTGTCTCATCCCCGCTATAGAACCTGAATGCCGAAAGAAGGTTCGCATAGTAGTAGACGTCAAGGTCCGCTATGGTGGTTGTGATGTCCCCCTTGGATTTCATCTCGTCGATATGCTTTAACAAAATCGTTCCATAGCCGTACCTTACCAAATGGGCTATGACATCATCTATGCTCTTTTGCGTAATCATGTTGATGTAGTCCTCTCTTGTTATGACTCCAGAAAGCGTGCCAACCGGGATCCCCCTCTCTACGGTAAGAAATGCCTCTGTGTGCTCGACGTCATATCCGAGAAGCTTTGATGACAGTATGGTTTTGATGTTTTCTATGTCCCATTTGCTCATGTACGCTCTTATGAAAGCCTTTGCCGATTGTGGCAGCGCCGTTATGGCGTCCCTTATCATGCCAAGCATATGCGCGTTTATCACCACTTCAAACAGGTCCGGTGGTTTATAAAGTCCAGAAAAAGCGTCGATGTCCTTTCTGTAAGAGGTGGCCACAAACGCCTTTACTATCTCGTCCTCGCTCTTCTTTTCGAGAAGCCCGTCAATGAACGCATTGCTAAGGAACTCCGGCCGCAAGACGCGCAGCCTTCCGTACGATCCAGTGTAGCTAGCATCCATGTTAACCCATCATTATTTTCAATATCTCTGCAGAGAGCTCCTGTTTCAGGTCCTCAAACAAGTGCTCAAGCGAGTAATCGACTGACCTTGTGCCGTCCGCGGATTCCGCTTCAAGCCCCCCAACCATGCTATTTTTTTCGCCAATCGCCTTTATCTTTGCCTTTGCGCCCTTGAGGATCGGCATATCCCTCTTCATGACGAATACCGTGCAGTCGCTTCCCAACTGGGCTTCTGCGTCTGACTCCAGTTTGTTTAGGAGTTTTCCATAGTCCGCTGTCTTTACGTACTCCGAAAGGTAGCTGCGGATTATGTAGAGGATTTCCTGCATCTTAGAGTTCACCGCGTTATCATAGATGTGCCTTGATTCTATGTTCGCCCTTGAGCGCTCCCTGGCGTCAAGCATCTGTGCGTCATGCTTGGCCTTCTCGTCCATTTCCTTCTTGTGGACCTCCGCTTCCCTCTTCGCCTCCTCTATTATCCTGTCCGCCTTGGCGTTTGCGTCCTTCATCATAGCCTCTATCTTTTCCTGCGTGTCCTTGTTTATTCCATTGACTATTTCTTCGAGGCCCATTAACCCTCCCTATACAAAATCATAGTATCTGCAAGAGCAGTATCAGACCCAGAACGAATCCGACTATCCAAAGCGTCTCAGGTATGACGAAGAAGAACAACACCTGGCCGAACTTTTCCGGCTTCTCCCCTATTATCCCCATTCCCGCTGCTCCTATGCCGCTCTGTGCGATTCCTGTGCCTATCAGACCTCCCGCCATGACTACCGCAGCAGCAACAGCAAAAAGAGGATCAGTACTAGCTACCATTCATTTCACCATTTAATATGCAAAATTTTCACTTATATTGCTAGGGCAAGTTTAATATACCCTAATTCAAGAAATCCCTTCCTTTCAAAGCGATGGATGAATTTAATCGTCAATTAACTTATTCACAGTAACACATATAAAAGTGTATTATGATGAAAGGCACACGGATGCTGAGATGAGCGCATATAGACTAAGGATATACCCAGATGAGAAGAGACGGTTAGAGATAAACGAGAGAATAACCATCGCAAAAGATTTCTACAATCTTCTATTGGAAAAGTCAATAGCACAGTACAAAATTGATGGAGAACCCACATCTATGGCTGCACTAAACAAATACGCAAAAGAGATAGAAAAGGACGGAAGATTCCTTATATTGTATTCGCAGACAAGATGTGAGATAAAGTATCGTGTGATGAAGGCATATCAGAACTTCTTTAGAAGATGCAAGGAAAAGAAAAAAGGAAAGAGGGTAAAGGTAGGTTTTCCAAGATTTAAATCAAGAGATAAATACAAAACAATCATATATCCACAAGACAACGGCTCTTTCTCAATAGAAAAAGAAAGGAAAACCGACATGTTAAGAATCGCAAGGATAGGAAGGATGAAGATAGACGTTCACAGGAATATTGAAGGAACCATAAAGACGCTAACAATAAAGAAAGAATTAAATCAATACTACGCAATCTTCACAGTGGTTCAAGAGACAAGTCAACCAAAGATTCAGGGCACTAATCCAATTGGAATAGACATGGGCCTAAACAACTTCATCGCGCTTTCAGACGGGACAACAATCCAGAAACCAAGATTCTTCAAAAAGAGAGAAAGAAGGATTGCGATATGGCAAAGAAGGCTTTCAAAGAGAACAAGATGGGATGGAAATAAAATGGCAAAAATGCAGTCAAAAAGAAGAGAAAAAGCAAAATTGAGGCTACAGAGGGAATGGGTATTGACAACTAATGAATCCAATGACTTCATGCACAAACTCTCAAACAAGTTAGTAAACTCAGGTTACACCTCATTCGCAGTAGAATCCCTCAACATACAGAACATGGAAAGAAACCATAATCTTGCACAATCAATCCAGAATGCTTCATGGAACAGGTTCATAAACTATCTTTCATACAAGGCTGAGAGTGCTGGTATGGAAGTAATGAAGGTAGATGCAAGAAACACATCAAAAACATGCAGCAACTGTGGCAACATTCAGGAAATGCCGCTGTCTATCAGGGAGTACATCTGCCATAAATGTGGATTGCGAATCGACAGAGACATAAATGCATCAATAAACATACTCAAAAGAGGTTTGACTTCAAAGAAGTCAAATCTTGAGAGCGAAGCTCTCAAAGGTAGGGCAGGACTTGCCCGAACTTACGCTCAGGGAGATAATGTAAGACTCAATGGAGCCGTTGTTGAGGAACTGAGAACATACTCCCAGACGAATAATCTAGGGGGAAGCCTTGGACTTTACAGTAGTTCCGAAAGGAACTACTGTTTAGTTTGAGGAGGATGTCACAAAGGGTTTTGAGCGGTGAAATCAGGCACCGTTTATGAAGATGGCCAACACCACTGCGCCAAATAGCGCAAAAAGGAAGCCCGCCTTCTGGCGCTTCATGAGCCTTTCACGATTGATGATAAGACCGAGCATCGCAGCCACCCCTATGTAGTTTTCAGATAGCGCAACAGCGATTGTTATTGGTATGAATATTGTCGCATACGCATAAGAGACCCACGCCGCGGTGTCTATGGCGGATGTGACCAATACCAGAGCGGGCATATTGAAGGCGTTTTTGAACATGTGTTTGACGTCGCGCTTGAGCGACAGGTAAACCAGTGTGAAGACCGTCATTCCAAGGGCTATGAACCAGTTGATTAGCAATGGGTTTGTCATGCGCGCACCCCAACCGACAAAAAAGGCGGTTGCGCCCCATAGCACTGCCGCCACTATCATCAAAAGGACGCCTTTTTCCAATCTGATGGCCCTGAAGTGTTTTGACCTTAGGGAGACGAACACCAGCCCCACTATGATGACTGCGACAAGCAGTATCTCGATGGGTTGGAGCACCTCCCCGACAAGGACCAACGAGAAAAGCGCGACGACAGGTATCTCGAGAGCAAGTATCGGCTCCACTGCTGCTATCTTCCCTCTCTTCAGTGCCTCAAGGTCGAACATTGACGCAACCATACTAAGCACTGTCGCGATGACGAGCACGGCCAGTATATACATGATCCCAAGGTAGCTGGCTATTTGCATGTAGACAAACGGCAGCAGCGCAATGGTTCCAAATGCGACTATGAAGAACAGGGTTTCCCAATCTCCAAGATGTCGCGTGGTCCTCTGTATAAGGAAGTCTCCGCTTCCCCAAAGCACCAGTGCTGCGAAGGCGAAAATCACTCCATAAGTGTAATAGAACATCAGTTTCATCCCTTTGCGACTCCAAGTGGAACAAGCCGCGCCACTGCGGTGGATATCTTTGCGCCCTCTATGCTTGCGACTACCTGATCAACATCTTTGTATGCCCACTCCGCTTCCTCGCTGACCAGTTTCTTGTCCCGCACCCTTATCTCTATCTTCTTGCTTTTCATTCCGCTAAATGTCTTTGACATGGGTATCTCCCTTAACGCCTGGTGCCTTGACATTGTCCTTCCGGCTCCATGACACGAAGAGCCGAATGTCTCCATCATGCTCTCTTCCCTACCTGCAAGTATGTAGCTGGCGGTGCCCATGCTTCCCGGTATTAATACCGGCTGGCCTACGTTCCTGTAATGCTTTGTCACGTCCTTGCTTCCTGGCCCAAATGCCCTTGTGGCTCCCTTCCTATGGACATAGACCTTCGTCTTTTTGCCATTGACATCATGCTCCTCAAGCTTTGCTATGTTGTGGGACAAGTCATAGAGCAAATCCATCCCCAATGAATCCGGACTTTTCCCAAAAGCCTCCGAGAAGCTCTTTCTTATGAAATGCATCATTATCTGCCTGTTTGAAAACGCGAAGTTTATTGCGGAGCGCATGCCTCCAAGGTATTCATCCGCGACTTTTGTGCCTATCGGCGCATATGTCAGTTCGGGATCAGGCAAGGAGATATTGTTATTCCTTAAGTAATCGCTTTTCTGACAATAGGAATCGCTGCAGACCTGGTGTCCGAAGCCCCTGGAACCGCTGTGCAGCATCACTACCACTTGTCCCTCCTGCAATCCGAAGCTTTTCGCTATCCTTTCATCCAGGATCTTTTCTACCTTCTGCACTTCTGCAAAGTGGTTGCCCGCTCCCATTGTGCCAAGCTGCTGCATGCCCCTTTTCTTCGCAAGATCGCTTACGAAATCCGGATTTCCTCCTTCAATGTTTCCCCTTTCCTCGGTGAATTCCGCGTCCTCCCTTATCCCGTAACCCTTGCCTATCACGTAATCCACTCCCTCCAAGGCTATTTTGTCAAGGTCGGAAGTCGTGAAACCGAGCTTCGCAGTGCTGCCAACTCCGCTTGGTACGTTCTTGAACATCAGGTCCATAAGCATACCAAGCCTTGGCCTGACATCGTTTTCGGTAAGGTTTGTCTTTATCACCCTTATCCCGCAATTTATGTCGTAACCGACGAATCCGGGAGACACTATCCCGTTTTGGGCGTCAAAAGCGGATACGCCACCTATTGGGGAGCCATATCCCTCGTGCCCATCAGACATTACGAGCATGTTCTTTACTATGCCCGGGAGCATGGTTGCATTGACCGCCTGTTTAAGCGTCCTGTCCCTTTGCATCTGGTTTACAATGCTCTCGTTAGCGATAATCCTTACGGGTACTCTCATGCCGAGACTTTCATCTTTTTTGATTTCCCATAAAAAGTCATTGACCTTTGTTACTTCAGACATCTCCTCACGGATATCTATTTCGGATGGCAAGCATATTAATTATTGCTAATTTTATACAAAGTCGCATTGATGAGAAACTGGCCCTGCGGCGTATTTGAAGCCGCCGCCGTGTCGTTGAATACAGCAACCCTTATCGGGCTGCAGTTTTTCGGCCACACTATTGGCGATGAAAGTATGTCGTAATTATTTGTGGTGAAGTTGTCAACAACCACCATCATGTAAGCGTTGTTGGTAAGGCATGCGTTTGCAATCTGGCTCTTGAGCGTGTTTGTGTGGTATATCTGCAATACGGACATGTTCGGCACATATTGTGCATTGCCGTTTTCGGATAGGAAGTTCATGTATTCGTAAGAATTGTTGTCGTTTATCAACAGATCGCTTTTTGTCTGGATTGTGTTGAAGTAAGAAACGGCATAGCTCATTACTGTGGAGTCTCCGGATATTGCCTTGTTATAATAATATATCGAACCGTAGATTTGGAGGTTTGCATACAGCAAAATAGCCACAAAAACCAATACTATAACTGCAAATCCTGTCTTTTTGAAGGCAACGGCGAATACGTTTCCTATCGATAGTACGAAATATGCCGCCAATATGGATAATGGCGCAGCCACTGCGATAAAGTATCTGGTTATTACCGTAATCATGTGGTATGCCGATATGGTAACGCTTCCGAAGAAAAGGTAAAGGAAGAAGCCCCAGAATATTATGGATAAGAAAGCAACATTAGCGTCCTTTCTCTTGATTCCGATAAAGGTCGCAATGAGCGCGAATATGAGCAGGAATCCCATCGAATAAACCTGCGGGTCCGGAATGCTGGCCAGTTGAACTCCAAAATTTGGAGCTGCGACGATTGAAAAAGTGATTCCCAAAGTGCCGATGTTACTGCTAAGGTTGGTTGGAGATATTGCATTTTGATGCTCGCCATATGAAGAGAGTTCGCCAAGTGGATTTCCCGTAGAGAAGTAAAACGCCGATAAATAAATTATTCCAACTGCGATTATTCCTATTGTCAGAAAAGCGAGACCGGTCCGTGAGACTATGACCTTGCTCCTTTGCTTTATGAACAAGTCCTTTTTAAGATTAAATCTCAGGTATGTTGATAGTAAAGCCGCCAGGAAGAAGAAAAGGGCAAAAGCCAATCCTATCAACTTGAAGTAGATTGTGAGCATAGCGAGCCCCCCTGCGATAAGGTAAAAATACCTGCTTTTTTCCGACTCGTTTTTGTGTGCTATGGCGAGAACGTATATGCTCATGGTCGCAACCGCACCTATAGCCATGTCGGGAAGAACCCTTGTCGTATATTCGATTACGAAAGGCGCTGTAACTACGAAGAACGCCGCCAAAAGACCAAGATTTTCAGAGTATAACTCCCTGCCTAAAAGGAATGTTAACAATATCAAAGCAATAAACGCCATGAATGTCGGGATTACGGCGGATAACGGCCCAATCCCAAATGCGAGGAAAGATGCTGCTATTGCGATTGGAAACAGGAAACCGTACGCATATTGGGTTTCTCCCGGATTGAACGTGCCGGAAAGGACCTGGTGAGCATACCCCAAATAAAGATGGTCGTCAAAAGAGTAGAATGGCCCTGCGTAAAAAACATAGGAAAGCGTGAAAGCAAGGACTAGTATCAGTAACAAAAGCAACTGTGTTGTTCTAACGGGTTTCATAAAGCTACCAGTGTGGTGGTTCTTCGAATCTATGCTCCTCCCGTTCCCTGCTTACCTTGCACATTGTGCATATGCCCTTTGCGGGGTCAAAGTGCCTTCTGCATACTTTCTTACCACACATCTTGCATGTGAATTCGGCCGGCATGCTGCATACGCTGCATGTTTCGCTATCACGGCGCTGTTGCCCTTTCCCTTTGAATATCGTATCGTGTAGTTTCTGATCCATGTATCAACTATGGCAACGCAAATTAAAAATGTTTTCACTGCCGTTCAAGGTGCTATCCTGTTGATGAGCCTTGGGAATGGTATCGCGTCTCTTATGTGATCGAGGTTTAGCATCCATTTTATTACTCTCTCTATTCCGAGTCCGAATCCGGCGTGAGGTACAGAGCCGTACTTTCTAAGATCCAGATACCACTGGTAATTCTCCATGTTGAGGCCCACCTCTTTCATGCGCGCCTCGAGCTCATCAAGCTTCCATATCCTTTCGCTTCCGCCTATTATCTCGCCATGGCCCCTTGGGGCAAGCATGTCTGCGCACGCTACCGTCCTGCCATCCTTGTTTATTGGCATGTAGAATGCTTTTATCTCCTTCGGCCAGTTGTAGATGAATATCGGCTTTTCTTTGTCCTCTGTAAGCACTCTCTCCTCTTCAACTCCGAAATCCGCTCCCCATTCAAACCTTTTCTTCTCCTTTGTTTCCGGGTTTGTGACCCCCTTTTCGTTCAGTATGGAGATTGCCTTTTCATACGTTATCCTTTCAAATGGCGGCTTTATCTTAAGTAGAGAAGCGGGGTCAACGTTGAATGCCCTGAGCATGTCTTCGTTATCCTTTGCGAGGTTGTTTGCTATGTAGCTTATGAGCTTCTCCTGAAGCTTCATGCTCTTTGCATTGTTGAAGTACGCCATCTCCGGTTCGAGATGCCAGTACTCCGCAAGGTGCTTTGTTGTCCTGGATTTCTCCGCCCTGTACGATGGCGCAAACGAGTAGACCTTTTCGAGCGCGAATATCATCGCCTCCGCATAAAGCTGTGACGATTCGGTAAGGTATGCCTTTTGCCCAAAATAGTCGACTTCGAAAAGGTTGGCCCCTGTTTCTCCGCCAGCCTTTGTTAACAATGGAGGGGTTATCTCGTAAAATCCGCTTTTGTCAAGGAACTTTCTTGCATACCTGAAGACGTATGACCTTGTTTCCATGGACTTTATGAGCCTCTGGCTCCTGAGCCATAAATGCCTTACATCAAGCAGGAACTCCGGGCTCTGGTATTCGGTGATCGGATACTCCTTTCCGCTGTGTATCACTCTCAACTCCTTTACGTCCAATTCCGCGCCTCCCGGAGCCCTCTCATCCTTTCTTACTGTTCCTGAGACTATCATGCTAGACTCCAGGTAAGCGCCGTCTATAGCGTTCCATTCCCCTTCCGATACCTTGGCCTTGTCCACTATGCACTGGATTATTCCCGTGCGGTCCCTTATCACCGCAAACGCCTTTCCTCCGCTGCTCCTTTTCCTGTGCAGCCAGCCTCGCAGCGCTACCTCCTTTCCAGGTTCCAAGAGGGCCTTTGAAATTTCTGTGACATTTCCAAAATAGTTGAGCACAATATCACTCTGCTTGATCATTTCTGTGGAAGACAAGAAACTGCTTCGCTAAAAATGCCACATCAATGATTAAAAGCCTTTGTTTGTAAACGCCCCTACCGGGATTTGAACCCGGGTCTCAAGCTCCGCAAGCTCACGTTCTGTCCAAGCTATACTATAGGGGCACACAACACGTTTATAAAGTTATACTTAAGCTATTTATTATTAATTAAGTTTGCAACTTTAGATTGATTGCTTAATTGATTTAAATGGTCGTGTAATATGGCAGGTTTGCACCTTACCCTGATAATACCGGCATTCATAACGTTCATAGCTACTGTTGTTGCCGTAAAATTCGTGCAGTCGTATATGCTCGAGGCCGGAGTCACGTCTCCGGACCACAACAAGAAAAAGCACGTTATACTTCCCAGCTCCGGCGGGATTGCCGTGGCGTTCGGCGTGGTGTTCGGGATACTTGCCTATATTTTTGGCGGAAGTTTCAACATATACTACCCTATAGCGAACATAGACTATCTGTTTGCCACTATGCTTTCTATAATACTCATAACTTTCGTAGGTTTCCTTGATGACATAAACGTAAGCAAGAAGCTTGTCAAGACTACGGGCATGCAGGATTATAGGAAGGGCCTGAAGCAGTGGCAGAAGCCCCTCTTCACCCTTATAGGTGCAGTGCCCCTGATGGCGCTAAATGCGGGCATATCGACAATAGACATGCCAATCATAGGCATGGTGAACTTCGGGATAATCTATCCTTTGATTTTGATACCTATAGCGGTCATGGTGGCCGCAAACGTGTTCAACCTTCTTGGCGGATTTGACGGAATCGCTTCCGGAAGCGCTACCGTTGCTGTGCTCGGGATGCTTATATACAGCTCCCTGTACGGGAACTACAATGGCGCGCTCCTTTCGGCTGTGCTGTTTGCCGCCGTCCTTGCATTCCTGTTCTTTGATCATTATCCCGCAAAGATACTTACTGGCGATAGCTTTACTTACTGCGTAGGGGCAGGAATAGTGGCCATAGCCATAATAGGGAGCATGGAAGCGTTCGCGATAGTCATATTCTTCCCGTGGTTTATAGAATCGTTGCTGCATCTTAAGAGCAGGTTCAAGACAACGGACCTTGGAAAGCTCCAGCCAAACGGAACGTTTAAGCCGCCATACGGCAAGAAGATATACAGCTGGACCCACCTCATAATGAACCTGAAGCCAATGAAGGAATGGCAGGTTTCGCTTACGATGTGGTCTATAGAGGCGTGCTTTGTTCTGCTTGCCTTTGGATTAAAGCTTGCAGGACTGCTTTAGTCTGCTGCTTTTCGCTGACCTTTCTCTTTTTTGACACCTTCCTCATGCCAACAAGCCTTGCCTGACCCTTCATGCCCTTTGCCATTGCTATGTCACATTGCTTTATCAGCTTGCTCCTCCCCGCATGGTTGGCATATACCTCCGCTTCCGCTGTGAGTTCCTTTACCGTATTCTCGAGCTCCTCCTCAAGGCTTATAACCGCTTTTTCGTGGATCCTTTCCGCACCCGCCTCCTTCAGAAAGTCCTCGATGTCATAAAGACTAAACACTCTATCTTTCAAAAAAACACCCCCTTTTTTAAATGTGAAAACATTATAAAAAGGAAGCTTTTTAAATGAAAGTACAAACCGTAGTTTAGTGGCACTTCCATACTTAACTGCGTTTTGTTTTTGTGAAATCAGAACGGAAGTTGGTTCATAACTGCAAGAAATACGATGTACATTACCACCATTGCTATAGATATGAGCACGTTGTCATCTATTGGTATGTCGAGGCTCTCTATGATCGCGAGCACGGCTCCAAATTCAAGACCGTAAAATCCAACGGCAAAATAAGCCGCTATAGAGGTGACTATGAAGAAGGCAATAGTGCCCACTACCGACTTCTTCCTGTTGTACGGCAGCTTTATGCTTCCAAGGTTGACTCCGACTATTGTGGCTATCGGGTCCGCAAAGAACAGGGCAGCAATGCCCACTATGGCAAAACTGGTCGTATGTATGAATCCAAGTAATATGGCTGTGCCTATTCCCAGATAAAGCGCCCCCATGCCATAGAGCGCCCCTGTGCGTTCCATTGAAGACAGCGCACTGTAAATAATCCCCTTTCCTCTCTTTCCGAGCATGCTGTTGTAGATATAGGCGAGGAACACCAGCCCCATGGTAACATACACTGCATCGTAGAACCTGAGGAAAACGAACAATAATAGCAACACTATTCCAAGCGAGATATGTATCGTGTCCCGTTTTGTCTCTACTAGTTTGCTCGCCCTTTTATGTCTGTGTGTGAGTATGCCTGTCCCGCTCCTTGCCCAGAATCCCATCCCTGTGCCTATTGCGAACATCTGCACAAACGGGAACAGCAAAGTTCCATAAGAGAATGTTGCGTAGATGAACTCCAATATCGCTATGGCGAGGAACAGCAGCATCTTTGACGTGCTTTTCATGTAGTAATAGGGTATCATTGAGAAGATTACCACAAGGCTCGATACGAAGAATACGGTCGTCTCATTTATGGACTCCCTTAGCACATAAACGACGGCAAGGCCGACTATGATGCTTGCCGCGATATACAGTAATGGCTTTAACTTCCTGCTCTCAATCAGGTCCACCAAGTAAATGCCGAAGGTTGTGATCGTTACAATTGCGAACAAGAGGGTTATGAGTTCCATCGCATCAAAAATATATCAATGGAAACTATATTAAAGATATTATCCAGGAGGAGATTATGAATCCCGCTACTATCATCAATGGAACTATGATCCTGGCCAGTCCAAGCAGCGAGTCAAGGGCGGTGGTTATCTTTTCCCTTGCATTCGGCCCCCATACCTTGAAGTTCTTTATCATGCCCTTCTTGTAGTACAACTCAACGTGCTCCATGTTTGACAGCGCTTCCTGGATGACCCTGTCAACGAATGGGATGACCTTGCCTGCCTTGGTGGTCCTTCCCATGACGTTCCTTGCCGTCTTTACCAAAGAGTTTACGAAGTGCGTGTCTGTGGTATACAATTCGCATTCGACATTGTATCTGTGCTTCACATGGGATACTATCTCCTCCCTGAATGATGGCAGCATGTTGTTTGCGTTGAAGTTAAGTATCGCTATCTTCCTTCCGTTCACTGAAAATAGCATGCAATTCAGGTTTCCCGGCGCGAGATCTGTTGCGCCCTTCAACCCGTTAAACAGGTCTACGCTGCTCGCCCCCAGCATTATTTTGCTTGCGCGCTGCTTTGGCCTCTTTGCGTCGATGCTTCTTATCGCACTTATATAGTCGTCTATGTATCTTGTGTTTGTCTTTATGCCAAGGAGCTCCTCATTTGGTGCGCTTTCATACCTGGAGTTGTGAGCGTCCAATAGCACTATTTTGCCATATTGCGCAAGCAATTCCTTAAGCAGTCTGTTCGCCTCTGGCGATATGTCCTCTGTTATTCGCGGTGCCCTGGTGAATGTGGCAATGGTTACGCCATTCATCGACAACAACGACACCTTTGCGTCGTTGTGTTTGCCGTCAAAGTATTTTATTGCCGAACCGCCGATTTTTCCACTCTCTCTTACCCCTATGTCGAGGTGCCTCTTTACCGCGCCAAACTGGTAACTGGAGATCGGATTGTAATCTTCGTTTATTCCGGGGTGCATTATTAGGACCGGCACCTTGTACCTGTTTCTCGCATACTTCTCAAGCATGTATGGGAAATTGCTGCCGCCCATCGTTCCGGCAGGTCCATAATGGAGATACGGGGAATACACGATCGCCTTAAGCTTGTTTTCCATGTTCTTGAATACGAGCGTATGCGTGTCTATGTTCTCGCTTACTCCTTTTGCAGTGCTGCCAAACTGCCCAGGAACGTTTACGTCTATCCCGAAAAGCCACTCCTGTACGAACTGTGCCAGCGAATCTATTCCGCCAAGCCCGACATTCTTCTTCATCGGGTTGTCTATTATGTATAGTATGGTGTAGCTTATCGCCCCGAACACTATCAGCCCAGCCGATAGTTTCACCAGCAGCAGGCTCAAAGGTATCTTGAACGTGAAAATGAAAGTGCTCGAAGCTATGTAAACCATTATATTGAGGATTGGCTGTATCACCGCAAATATCAGTGCCCCCTTCCTTTGGGCAAAAAGCACCTTGCTTATGAAGAACCACAACAGCAGTATTCCCGCATCGCCGACAAGCACTATGGCATTCGCAAGGTAATAGTTGCTTGTTATCGCATAAATGCCACCTCCTATGGCAATGAATACGGCATAGAGGAAAGCCCCTATGATCGAGACTACCATCAGGTAATTGGTCTGCACCTTGCGTTTCATCACCTTTATCGTTATCACGGTAAGAAGGGTAGGGAGCATTATGACAAGCAGTCCGGTAAGAAGTCCGCTTATTACGATTGGCTGCGGTGCGGTGATTATTGAGTTGTAGTTTATGGCAGCGACTGAAGCTATGCCAAACACCGCGCTTATAACAAAGAGGATTGCAAGTAAAAATGGCGTTTCTGGCATCTTTTTTGTGAAAAACTTTGATTTGCTCATGAGGCTGTCTTTAGCAGTCATAGAAACACAATATTGGATTAAGCTGTTGCTTACCTCTTACTTTCCAAACCTTCTCTGCCTCCTTGCGAATGTTTGTATTGCCTTTTGGAAGTCCGCCTTGCTGAACTCCGGCCAGTATTTTTTGGCAAAATAGAGCTCCGAATAACTTAGCTGCCATGGAAGTAGCCCTGAAAGTCTCATCTCTCCCGAAGTCCTTACAACAAGGTCCACGTCAGGTATATCCGAAGTCCTTAGGTGCTGCCTTACTGTGTCCTCGTCTATCTTATTTATCTTTTTTTTCTTCATGTCGTTGGCTATGTCCTGTACGCTGTGCACTATGTCATCTTTTCCGCCATAGTTGACAAGCAGGTTTATGGTAAGGCCGTTGTACATGCTGGTCTGCTCTTCAAGATTCCTAAAAGCGTTCTTAAGCGATTTGGGCAAATCCGCTATGTTTCCTATGACGTGCACCCTTGCATGGTTTTGCTTCAGGTCGGATATGAGCTTCTTGCTCATCGCCGTCCTTGCATAAATCCTGAAAAGCACGGAAAGCTCGGTCTTGCTCCTGTTCTTGAGGTTTTCAGTGGATAAAGCCCACACGGTTACGGTGTTCACTCCCGTATCCTTGGCCCACCTTGTAAATTCGATGAACCTCTGCACGCCCCTCTGGTAACCGAAAAGCAAGTGCATCTTATGGGTTCTCGCCCATCGACGGTTTCCGTCCGGGATCAGGGCTATATGTTTGGGAATATTTGCTAATTCCATCATTTATTCAGTCCTATGGTTAGATTGACATTTATAGATTTAAATACCTATGCGATAAAATATAAATGTTTTGCTCATTCCTCTGGTTTTATGACATTAGAATATATAGTCGGAAATGAACTTGCGATAAGAGACATAGCACGCTATGCCAGTGATATAAGCAACGGCATTGCAAAGAAGCCGATTCTGATTTCCGGACCTTCCGGCACCGGCAAGACGATGGCCGCAAATGCGGTGGCCGATGACAACAACTGGAACATCGTAGAGCTCAATGCGAGCGATTACAGGGATAAAGAGTCGATAGAAAAGGTCCTAATTTCCGCATCGCAGTCAAGGACCATATTTGGGAAAAGGAACCTGATACTTCTTGATGAGATAGATGAACTTGCGCCCAAATTCGACAAGGGGGCATCGTCTGCAATATCCGGGCTGCTAAAGCTTACGAAGAACCCAATAATATTCATAGCGAACGACAGATGGAACAAGAACATAACGTTCCTGAGGGGAGAGGTAGACAACATAGAGTTCAAGAGGCTCACTCCGCAGGAGCTGACTATAATACTGAAAAGGTACATGGAGGAAAACTCCATAAGGGCTGAGCCCGAAATGATAGCCGCGATAGCGGCAAAGTCGCATGGCGACGCAAGGAGCGCGATAAACGATCTTGTGGCCTTGGATGGCGCACCTAGCGAAGCGGTGGAGATAATAGGCATGCGCGACAGGAAAACCGACATATTCACGACTCTTGACAAGATATTTTTCTCAAACACCTATAATGCGCCGCTTGTGGCGCTTCAGAATAGCGACATATCCGGCGACAAGAACTCTATGCTCCTTAGGTGGATAGAGGAGAACATGCCGAAGCGCTACGCCGATAAGAATGATTTGAAAGAAGGTTACGATATGCTTGCGCTTGCGTCCGCTTTCATGAACAGGGCATCAAGGGCGCAGTACTATACTTATTGGCGTTACATGAACGTTTTCATGACCAGCGGCATAGCGCTGGCAAAGAGCCTTCCTCCGGAAAAGTCCAGATATTATTCTTTCCCAAAGATGATAAGGGACCTCAGTGCGAGCAAGGAGAAGCGCAGCGAATCCGGGGTCATAGCGAAAAAGCTAAGGAGGAACATCCACGTAGGCATGCCAAGGATACAGAAGAACGAGATGTACATACTGTCCATGATAATACAGAACTGCAAAAGGAACGGGGTCAGCGAAGAGCAGATAGACGATTTCTTCGAATCAAAGCTGTTGCTTGACCGTCATGAGGTTGAATGGCTGCAGGAGCTTAGTGGATGAGCACTCCCAATTCCGCAAGCACCAGCTTTATCACTGAATTTGCGTTTCCATGCGTTGCCCTGACGCTTGCCGCCGCGCCGTGGCCGCCACCACCGTCAACCATGCTCCTGTGCTCCTTTAGGTTTTTGATGACGTTAAGGATGTCGGTGCTTTCTACTATGTTCCTGCTTATCCTCATGGAGACCATGTCGCCGCTGTGCACTATCGTTATCGTGTCCCTGCCGTTGTTCAGGGATTCCATCCGCTCCTGGAGCTTGGACGTATATCTGCCTGGCAATGGATATTCATCTTCACGGTTCTTTATGCTCCAGAAGTCAAGCACATAAATGTCTGTACCGTTTGCGTTTTTGTGGTGTTCTACGTTCTTTACTCCCATATCCAGGTATTCGTTAAGCACCGTGCTGGCATGTGAATAGGCTTCGTTGAGCGCATCATTGTCATATATCGTTGCAGCTATGCGCTTGGGGGTTATTTCTCCAAGCTTCTTGCTTGTAAGGTAGTCAAGAACTACTGCCATCTTGCTGCTCTCTTTTTCGTTCCTGTCTGCGTAACTGCTGAAGTCGCCTATAAGCGACGCATTCCTTAATGTGTTTGTGTCTATCGGATGCAGCATCTCGGCGAAAACACATGCAAGATAACCCGCAGTGTAGTCTGAATTTCCGCCGAAGTTCCACGTGTTTATGTAGCTGCCCTTCCCGTCAACGATCCTGTTAAACTCCTCGTATATCGGATGGTGATCGAGCCACACGAAGTTGTATTCGCATTTTTTTACGGCGTCTTCGCTTTCCTTTGTCGTGCCGAAATCTATTATGAGCACTATTGGTTTTTCCGCGCTTTCGAATGTATTGAAATAAGAGGTGTCCGAATACAGGTCGGAGGTGGTGTATGCTATGCTCCTGTTCATCCGCCATGTTATGTTTATGTCGATTCCGAACAGCTCCTCGAGTTTGAGTACCGCATTGTACAGTGCGATTGCGCCGCTGGATCCATCGCAGTCGTTGTGGAACCTGACAAGCACGGGCGATCCGCTCAAGAAGGATTCCAGCACCGATAAAGCCGCGGATTTGAGCTCCTTCTCCATCGATTTTGTTACCTTTTCGAGCTCTTCGCTCTCCATGGCCTTCAACTTCGTTTTTGGGATTTGTTTGATAAATTTCCTGAGCGATGCGGAATGGCCTTTTTCATCCTTTCCTGCTGTCCTTATTTTGGTCGCGTCTATCTGTCTTATTCCATCTTCGGATACCGACATTTCGTCTATCTCCACTAAATCGTAAAGTTCCAGAAGTATGCCGCATCTTGCCTGTAGTATCCTATCGTTGCTTAATATGGTATAGATGTTGAACTGCTGGTTCTGTGCTCTTCTTATGGAAGTGACAATTCCCTGTATAATTTGCAATCAACCACTACTCCTCCATCTCTGTCTGCTCGTTCGAGAACACTCTGAACCCCCTTGGCGTTATGTCGTATGGCGCAAAGGAAAGGCTGTGGTGCGTGCCCCTCATCTTGATTACCTCCAGATTGAACACCCTCCTGTCCTCGTTTTCGCTCTGGTACATGACAAGTATTCCGTCAAATATGAAGAATTCCGGGGAGAACTTTATGTCGTTCCTTTCGGTCGACAACGTCTCTACAGTAAGGAATGCCGTTACGTTAAGCCTCCTCAGCTCTGTCATAAGCGACAATATCGCCCTTCTGTAAGCGAGGCCTCCCTTGTCTGACGCTATGAGCCTCAATAAGGATATGGAGTCTATGGCAACCATGCCTGCATTCATGGTCCTTGTCTTTTCGCTTATGTCTGCGGATACTCTGTCAAACACCTCCGCCAGCGCTTCTGGGGTGTCCTCTCCGATGTTTATGGATACGTCTACGCTCAAGACGTTCAATATATTCTTGTCTATCAGTGAATCTATGTCATTGAAGGACTTGAATGCCCCCTTCATGTTCTTTACTACGTCTTCCGGTCTTTCCTCAAATGTTACAAACAGGCATGGCATGTTGCTCTCTGCCGCATTGTGATAAAGTATCTCAAGGCATAATAAGGTCTTTCCACAACCGGGGCCCCCGGCTATTACGACCTGGTCCCCTTTTGGTATGCCCCCAAACAGCATTCCATCTAGACCAGATATGCCTGTCTTAAGCTTACCTATCTTTTCACCCTCGGTTGCCATTGAATCAGTACTCTTGTTCTTGTTAGTGGTCCCTATAATTAGTGTATGGCAATGTTTATAAAAGAAACCATCCAAAAAGGATTGAAGGAGGAGTGCTTCATTCTTCTGGTTGTTTGAATGATAAAGAAAATAGTATATATAGGCGTAATATTGATTGTTGCGGCTGCCGTGGTTTTGTTGATAAGCGGTGCTTCTGCCGGTGGTGTCGTATCCGGCCTAAAGAACCTTACAAAGATGCAGAACTTCACTGTGAACGGCGGCGCATTCGCTTACTTACCATTACAATCGGTAAACTCGTCACTGCTTGCCGTTGGGGTGCTCAACCACAAGGTGAACGTGTATCTGTTGAATTCAACCGCTTTCCCGCTATGGGAAAACAGCGTGTCCAACACCCTTGCGCCAGGCGGCGGAAACGGGCTCTATTCGGCATTGCAGCTTGAGGGCAAGGGCGCCTTCCTGATATACGAGAATGCGACAAACGTCACAATACCTGCAAACTTGCAGCTCGGAAATTTTAGCGCATCTCCGGCATTGTATGCACTAAACGAATCATTGTACAAAAACGGCATGTACTATGTGGTAGTGGACAACACGCACGGAAGCGCGTCATATTCGAATCAGGTAATAGCGAATTTCCTGTACCTGTTGCCGCCCACAAACAGCACCAGTGCGGCGACAATTTATAATTTCAACAGCACCCTTGGCACATTGTTTATTCTCGGTGTGGTATTCATAGTGCTGCTGGTGGCAGGAATCATAGTGATAGCGTACGGTTTGCTAAAGAAGCGTCAGCCCACCGCTGAAACGCCAACGGTAAAGGGAGGTCCGACAAAGGAGGAGGTCGACCGACTGTACAGAGGTGTGGGAAAACCCGCAGCTGGAAGAAGGGCAAGGAAGAAGAGAAGGAGGCAATCGCACAAGTGATTTACTATAAGGCCGTATTCACGTCAAACAAAAAGGTTTATTAATACGACGTAGTTAAGATATAGTAATTGACGAAGTGGGGGCATGGATGAACTAAAAGAGAGAATAGCCGGTGAAATCACACTATCAGACAGCCCAGGAAGCACGATGAAGAAATGGCGTGAGCTGTTTGGCATAACCCAGATAGAGCTAGCCAAGATGATAAAGATAAGCACGTCAACGATAAGCGACTATGAAAGCAACAGAAGGCTAAGTCCCGGCGTAGGCGTGATAAGAAGATTCGTGGACTCGCTTTTCTCGATAGACGAGGCAAGGGGCAGCACAGTAAGGCACAGCCTTGAGAAGTTCTCCCAGAAAGAAGGGGAGAACGTGCCGTTCTATACGATACACGACTTTGTCGCGCCAATAAGCGCAATAGATTTTGCAAGGATAATAGAGGGAAAAGTGCTTTCAAACCCCAGTTACATGGATTCGCTAAAGCTCTTCGGTTACACCAGGGTGGACAGCCTTAGGGTGATACTTGAGATGTCGCCTCCGGAATACCCAATGCTATTCGGCTCTACGACGGAAAGGGCTTTCATATTTGAACACGTAAGCACCGGAAGGAGCCCATTGGTCGTCATAAGGGTGGCGCCGATAAAGCCGAAGCTAGTGGTATTGCACAACGTGACCAGCGTGGACAAGCTTGCAGTTAAGATTGCGCAGGTGGAGAAGATCCCGTTGCTTGCGACAAAGCTTGACATTAACGAAATAGACAGCAGGCTAAACAAGATTTAATTGGCCAGCAATAACCTTATAAAGCAAATCTGCTCTTTTTTCACATATGGTAAATCTGGGCCTGGTCATCGGATTGGCAGGTATGCTATCTTTTACGTTTGCGGACAGCATGGGAAAAGGGATAGAATCGAAAATAGGTTGGCAAAGGACGGTGATGATCCTGTTGACCTTCGGGATAATACCTGCTATTGCACTTTTCATAATATTTCCAAACGTCAACATGTCTGCGTACTTTATCGCAATTGCGATGTCCGCAGGTATCTTTTTCAGTTTGGGCTATGTGTTTATGTATCGCTCATTAAACCTTGAGCTGTCCTCCCTGTCGTGGGCGCTATTGCCCGTAGAATACATGGCCGTAATAGTCTTTGCCGCTGTTTTTCTTCGCGAAACCCTTAACTATGTCGACCTGTTCGGAATTTTTGCCATATTCCTTGGCGTATTGTTTGTCACGTTGACAAAGAGGCACAAGTTTGACAAAAAGCTAATGTATGCGCTTGTCGGCACCATATGCTGGGCCATTGCCGCCATACTTTTCGTATATGCCGTAAATTATGACATGTCCTCTTTTGCCGAGGTATTCCTCATAGTCAGAATATTTGCGATAATCGGCGGCCTTGCGTACTTCGTATTCACAAAGGATATCAAATCCGTGTTTGGAGTTGGAAAAACCAAGCTTTCTTCGGTAGCTGCGGTTGTCGGTGTATTCGATTCATTCGGGCAGGCTTCCGTGCTGGGTTTTGTAATGCTGAGTTTCGTAGCGCTCGGCAATGCGATACTTGCGTTCGAACCCATACTTGTCGCCATAATCTCATACTTCATATACAATGACAGGCTTACGATGATTCAAAAGTTCGGAATAGCCATATCTGTAATAGGCGCAATAACCATAAGCGTATTCGCTTAATGGCGCAGATTATCGTTATCCCCAAACATCGGCGCTTACTCTCTGCGTAGGTATTCCTAGCGCAGTAAGCGCATCCTTCATCGCCTTGACAAAAGCCAATGGCCCACAGATATAGCACATCCTTTCCCCAAAGTCCGGGCAATAACGCTTTATCACGTCTGCGTTTATGTGGCCCGTGGTCCCAGTCCATCCGTCTCCTGGCTGCGGCCTTGTGACCGATATTGTAGTATTGAGCTTTATCTGCCTCTCAAAATCCTTGAGTTCGCCTTTTCTTATTATCTCCGTGGGGAACTTCACGCTGTAGAACAGCTTCACGTCCGTTTGAGATTTGAGCTCTTTCATATGCCTCATCATCGACATGAACGGCGCAAGGCCCGTACCTCCGGCTATGAAAATCACCTTCCTATCCCTGTTCGGATCGAACCTGAATTGCCCATAAGGGCCCTTAAGGAAGAATGGCGCATTTATCTGCGCCTGGCCAAGATGTGACACATGCATTGCAGTTCCGAGCAGGTGCTCCTTTACGATGAAATATTCATGCACAGCGGAAGCTGGGTCTGATGCAATGGAAAACGCCCTGGATACGTATCTTTTTCCTGCCGCGTCTATGCCTGATATCATGAAAAACATTCCAGGATCGAAAGCCACCGCCTTTCCATCCTCCGGTGTAAATCTGCAAATGAACACCTCTGGTGTTTCGTCTATCCTTTCAGAAAGCGCGTACTTCTTTTCACCTACCGGATATTGTGCACTCTTGTGCTTTTCCGCTTCTTCTATTGTGTAGTCCTCTTGGTCTGCCATTCGATCGCCCCAGAAATAAGTAATGAGTCTATTTGTGTAATAACTTTTATAAGTGTTGGGTCGCAATGGTTAATGGATAATATGGACAGCAACGACATCCTGGGATACGCATTCAGAGCATTGGGAATCGTCATAGTGTTTATAGCGATGTTCATTGCCTGGGGCATGTACGGCAACTTAAGTTCCCTTATACTTTACATGTCGCCCCAACAGGGCAGCGGCTCAAATGCCGGATTAAACTCTTCGATAGGGGAGCTGTCAGGATCGATAAACTCGCTGCAATACACTCTTACTAACGGTTCAAATATGATGATAGTGATAGCGTTGCTTTTCCTGTTTTCTTACATAGGATTCAGGTTTATGGGTGTTGGCGCCGGCCTTCTCAAAAAGACAAAGCTCGTAGAACCGAAGGAGAAATCATCCAAACAAAATTAAAGCCGAAAGCAAAATGAGACTATGCAAGTTTCAAGCATGTACAAAGCAGAAAAGGGTCTGATAAAGATAAGCGCAGACGTAGAAGGAGAAACCATAAGATCGATAAGGATAACGGGCGATTTCTTCCTGATTCCAGAGGAGTCCATAGTAGAGCTTGAACGTTCGCTTGTTGGAAAGCGGTTGGATGAGGAAGCGCTTAATGAAACGGTAGGGCGGTTTTATTCTACGGGGATAGTAAGCCCGTCCATGACAAAAGAGGATTTGGTAAAAGCAATACTTGGTGTTAAGAATGGAGTTTAGGTTTCTCGATGTGGAATATCCGGAGAATCCGTATCTGAGCCTTGCAACTGAAGAGGCCATATTCCATGAAGTGATGAGGGGAAGGTCGCCTCCGACATTCAGGTTCTACAGGCACAGCAATGCCGTCATATTGGGGTGCTTCCAGCTTGCCGAACAAGAGATAGACTCTGAATTCGCCGCAAAAAACCAGATACATGTAGTAAAAAGGTTCACCGGCGGAGGCGCAGTATACCATGACCTTGGCAACTTGAACTTTTCAGTAATAACAAGGGACACATTTGGAATTGGATTGAACGTGAAGAAACTTTATTCGACCATGATAGAGGGCGCAGTGGATGCGTTTAAGGGGCTTGGAATCCCTGCTGAAAGCGGAAAGCTGAACGATGTGACCGTAAACGGAAAGAAGATACTCGGCGCAGCTGCGACAATACGCGAGAAAACGCTATTATTCCATGCTGCTGTGTTGGTTGATACAAATCTGACGACACTCGCCACTGTGCTAAAGGTCCCTGGCGAGAAGCTCAAGGACAAAGGCGTAAAGACCATACTAGAAAGGGTGACAAACATAAAGGCGATATCGGGGCATGGGATTCCGGAGGTAAGGCGCGCATTAATTGATGGTTATTCAAAGGCCCTTGGAATCGACCTAAGGGAAGGCGGTCTCACAAACGAAGAAAAGGAATTGGCAAAAGAGCTGCACGGCAAGAAATATACGAAGAGGGAATGGAATCGCGAGCGGGAGGTAATAAACTTATTGTGACCCGTTATCCAATAAAGTCCAATATCTGCGCAGCAACATCACCAGGCTTAAAATAATGCGATTCGTGGCCTCCGCCGTCTATGACTACGAGTTTGCTGTTCTTTATCTTTCTATGTGCGTATTCGCCGTCCGCAACATCTATCAGCGGGTCATCACCTCCCCATATAATCAAGGTTTTTGCAGTGATATTCTCCATGATACTATCTGTTATCGGATCATGTTCGAACTCAAGCCCCAATATGCTCCTTATCACGTAATCTTTGTTGTCAAGCTTCATGGCAAGCTTGAAAAGTTTGTCCCTTAATTCATCTACCTGTTCCTTTCCTGTCGCCTTTACCTTGTCAAACGTAAACTTTAGGCCCGCCGGGTCCTCCAAGATCAATCCCTTCAGATCGTATTGCGATGCATATTGCAATGCTATCCATCCGCCATAAGAGTTCCCAAACAGGTAAATGTCGCTAAGATTCTGCTCCGCAAATAGCTCAAGAAGAGCCGTTATCTGGACTCCTATGGTATACTCGAGTTTGGGCGCATCCGATTGCCCATGCCCTAACAGGTCTATAAGATAAACATTCAGATTCTTTGGAAGATAGCCCACAAGCCTTTTCCAAACCCGTGCGCTGCCTCCCATTCCATGGAGAAACACTATTGTTGGGCCTGTTCCCTCATGATGCCTATAATGCAAAACCCCCAACGCGGTGGTGGTCTTCCTGTCCTCAAAATCTAGGTCATAGTCCATCTAACGTCACTTTTCACGCGTGTCTCCCTTGTCTGGGCTTTCACCTCTTCCATAAAAGAAGTGTATTCCACGGCCAAGCGCCCCCTCCGCGGCCTCTTGCACCGATTCGCTGAAGGTCGGGTGCGGGTGTATGGTGTCTGCGATATCCTCTAAAGTGGCTCCCATCTCTATCGCAAGGGCCGCTTCCGCAATCATCGAGTTTGCGTCTGGCGAGACTATCTCAATGCCTTTTATAAATCCGTCATCCTCATAAGCGATCTTTACGAACCCCCTTGTCTCTCCAAACGAGATTGCCCTTCCAAGCGCCGTTAACGGAAACTTTGTAATCTTTACATCGCTCGTTTGTTCTATGCTGCCTGCTATTGCGATCTCTGGGTCCGAGAATATGACGGCAGGCACGACCATGTTGTCATAAGACGCGCTTTTTCCTGCCGCTACCTCCGCTGCCACGACTCCTTGCCTCATGGCCTTGTGGGCAAGCATTGGCTCCCCGACCACATCTCCAATGGCGAGAATGTCTGGGTCCGCTGTTTTGAGAGAGTTATCAACGACAATGAAACCCTTTTCATCAAGCTTGACCTTCGTGTTTTTGAGCTCTAGGCCATCGGTATATGGAGATAAGCCGGTTGCCACCACTATGGCTTCTGCGTTTATGTCCTGCCCGCTGCTTATCTTCACCACATTTCCGCTCCTTGAAACCGGCGTTGCGCCTGTCACTATGTTGACTCCAAGCTCCGCCATCCTGCTTTTGACCAGTTGCACGGCGTCTTTATCGAACCTTGAAAGAACGTCTGACCTTGCCAGTATGGTGACCTTCGTTCCGAGTTTTGCGTATAACGTCCCTATCTCAACTGCAACGTAACCTGCCCCTATGATGAGCATGCTCTTTGGTACATGGTCAAGCATCAAAGCCTGTTTGTAATCAAGCACTCCATTCCCAAACTCGAAGCCTTTAAGCGCACTGGGTTCTGAGCCTGTCGCGATTATCGCCTTCTTGAAATCCAAAGTGACGCCGTCAGTAAGCTGCAATGAGTTTGAGTTAAGGAATGTCGCTGTCCCTTTGAATACGTCTATCTGGTTTGATTTGCATAGGAATGCGACTCCTTCCTCTAGTTTTTTGGATACTGCCATCCTCCATTCGAGCATCTTCTTCGCATCCAGTGAAACTCCGCTTGCAGAGATTCCGAAGTTCTGTGAATGCTGTATCTCGTAAAAGATATCCGCTATGTGGATAAGGGTCTTCGACGGTATGCATGCGTAGTTCAGGCAGTGCCCGCCAAGCTTGTCTTTTTCAACCAATGCGACGCTTAAGCCGAGCTGCGCTCCTCTTATCGCTGCCACATAACCTCCAACTCCTCCTCCGATTACTGCCAAATCGACCTCTTCAGGCACTGAACCCATTACCATGTCAATCACTTTTTCAATATCATATCCTCTTTTATTTCGATGAATTCATCTTTTATCTGTTTCATTGTCGGAACGGACTGCACTCTGGAAAGCCTCATTTTTCCAAGCACGTTCTTCACGAACTGGTAATATTCGTCTATGTCCTTTGTGCGCACCCTTAATATGAGGTCCCAGTCTCCCGTCACTATGTCGATGCACTCTACCTGCGGATATTTGGCAAGATCCTTTGCTATTTTTGCAGGATTCATATACTCGTCAGGCATAATATGTATCATCGCATAAGTGCAAAAGCCCTGGTCAATGTTCTTGTAATCAAAAACCGCCCTATAACCTCTTATGGTGCCTTTTTCCAGTTGCCTTATGTTATAATGAATAGTAGCTGGAGGCTCCTTTAGAGCCTTCGCCAGCCCACTTATTCTAGGGGTACAATACCCCACTTTCAGAAGGTCGGTCAGCCTTGCTCGAATATCCTTCACGAAATCGCTATAGTTGAATAATATTCAACATTTAAAGCCTTTTCGGTCATTTATTTGAATTTTATTCAACAAAATATATGTTGGTGGTTAACCAAGTATTGCCGTGATTAAATGGCAGGAAAACAAAAAAGCAAAACAACCGTAGAGGAGGCACCTGATACCAAACCAATAATCGTGGTGCCAATATCCGAATTATACAGAGGAAAAGACCATGATCCCGTTTCAAGGACAAAGGCCATGAATCGCGCGTTCAAGAAGGGATACGGGATAGTGTGGCCGGATCCATATGGTGACTCGGAGATAGTGGATAATAA
>JAMCZN010000025.1:25630-51447 GCA_023485505.1 Candidatus Martarchaeota archaeon
TCCCAATGTGTTGTTTGAACCGATCCCATGTTCCGAGTTCTATGATATCAAATACCAGCACACCCCCGATGTCAAAATAGACAAAAGAAACGGTAATAAGCGATCACCTACAGCATCTCCAAAAAGTCGGGATCCTCAAGATAACCCTTGAATGCGTTGCCAAGCTTTACCGCTTCGGCGCCGTCCACTACCCTGTGGTCAAAAGTGACCACGAAAGGAAGGATCTTACCTATCTTTACCTTTCCGTCTTCTACGAAAGGCCAGTCCCTGATCGAAAGCACGCCCACTATCGCCACGTCTGGCGGGTTTATCATCGGCACTGCAAGGAAACCGCCCCCAAGGCTGCCTATGTTGGTTATCGTTATTGTGGTGTCGTGCATCTCGTCTATGGTTATCGTCTTGTCCTGTATCTTCTTGTGGAGCTCTTGTATCTTTCCCGCTATCTTCTCGATGCTCATTTTGTCTGCGTTCTTTACGACTACTACCTTAAGACCGTCTTCGCTCTCTGCTGCAAGACCTATGTTGTAATATCTCTTTACTATTATTTCCTGTGTCTCGTGATCGTAGCTTGCATTGAAATTTGGATTTTCCTTCAATGCTTCTACAAGCGCCTTTATTACGAAAGGAAGGAATGTGAGGTGTATGCTCCTTTGGTCCATCTTCGGCTTCTCTTTCTTGACTATGTTCCAGAGCTCTGTGGCATTGATGAAGTCCATATGGCTTGCCCTGGGTATCTTCCATGACTCCTCCATGTTCTTCGCTATCGCTTTCCTCACCATCGACATCGGGACTCTCTCTATGTCCTCTCCGTGCTTCTCTTCAAGCACTTCCGAGAACTTCTGCTGCGGCGCTGACTGTTTTGCTGTCTTTGAGGCTCCGGATCGTATGTCATTTTCAAGTATCCTGCCGTTTGGGCCCGTGCCTATTACCACTGATAAATCCACGTTGAGGTCATGGGCAAGCTTCCTTACTGATGGGGTGGCTATTATCTCCTTTGGCTTTGTTGCTGCGGCTTTTTGCTGCGCCGCCGCCTGTGGCTGTGTTTTTTGCTGCTGGGTCTGTGGTGCCTTCGGCTGCTGCGCCGCCTGCGCTCCCGCTTTGTAATTCCTGATCTCGTCCTGTGTGCCTATCGCGGCCACGACGTCCCCGAGATGGAGTATGGAATCTCCCTTTGCTACCTCCTTTATGACTCCGCTGATTGGGGCCGGCACATTGACAACCGCCTTGTCCGTCTCCACCTGCGCAACGGACTGGTCCTCCTTCACATTATCCCCGTCCTTGACAAGCCATTTTATCAAATGGCCCTCCGTAATTCCCTCTCCAACGTCAACAAACTTTATCTCCTTCATCTATGCACCTGTATACAATATCTATTCCGAAAGTATCTTGTCTATGGCCGCTATTACCTTGCCCTCGTTAGGGACGTAATAGTCCTCGTATTGGGGGAACGGATACGGAAGGCTTGGCGATCCGACCCTTATTATCGGCGAATCCAGTTCGAACATCGCTTTCTCCGCAATCCTTGCCGATATCTCGGCTCCGACCCCGAAAGATAACGGAGCCTCATGCACTATTATCACCTTTCCCGTCTTCTTTGCGCTATCAAGGATTGTCTTCTCGTCTATCGGGTTTATCGTCCTCACATCTATTATGTCCGCGCTTACCTTCCTCTTGCTCACCGCATTCTTCACCACGGGAACCATTGTTCCATAAGTTATTATCGACAGGTCCTCCCCTTCGCTCACTATTCCTGCCTTCCCTATAGGCACCTCATATATCCCCTCCGGAACATCTTGCTTGAAAAGCCGGTAAAGCTTTGTCGGCTCCAGGAACAGCACGGTGTCGTTCATGTGCGATGCGGCGATTAGAAGTCCCTTCGCGTCGTATGGGTTTGACGGGATCACGACAGTAAGGCCCCCCGCATGCGAATACAGCGCTTCCGGGCTTTCAGAATGGTGCTCAAGTGTCCTTACACCTCCGCTTATCGGCGTCCTGACGACCATCGGGACGTTCCATGTGCCTCTTGTCCTGCTCCTGTACCTGTTCGCATGGTTTACGAGTTGATCGAAAGCCAGGTACATGAAGCCCGCAAACTGCACCTCTGGTATCGGATGCATGCCTCCAAGGGCCATCCCTATCGACGTTCCTATTATGCCGGATTCGCTGAGCGGGGTGTCCATGACCCTTCTGTCCCCGTATTTGTCAAAAAGGCCGTCCGTTACCCTGAAGACCCCGCCGTCCTTTCCAACGTCCTCTCCAAGTATTATGGCCTTGTCGTCCTCCTGTAATATAAGGTCTAGCGCATTGTTTATAGCAGTAACCATGTTCGCCATCATGTCTATTCACCATCATTCTTCTGCATCCAAAACTGTGCGGAGACTGCCGCGTCCTCCTCCTCTTTCAGCATTGCTGGCATTGTAGCGTATATGTTTTCAAACATGCTTTTCGGGTCCTTCTTGAACTGCTCTGCCTTTTCTACGGCGGCGTCTATCGTCTGCCTGTGCTCCTCCTCCATTGCGGATTGCTTTGAATCGTCCCACAGCGCCTTTTTCCTGAGATAATTGCCGACCCTCAATATTGGGTCCCTTGGCTTCCATTTCTCAACATCGGCATCTGGCCTGTATTTGGTCGGATCGTCAGCCGTTGTATGCATGCTCATCCTGTATGTTATGCACTCTATGAGCGTTGGGCCGTTCTTTGCGTTTGTCAGCGCATCCCTTACGACCTTGTATACTGCAAGCACGTCGTTTCCGTCTACTTGCACTCCAGGTATGCCTGCTGCGATCGCCTTTTGTGCAAGAGTAGGTGCGACCGTCTGCCTGCTTCTTGGCTCGGATATCGCCCATTGGTTGTTTTCTATTATTATCGCCACTGGCGCCTTTAGTATTCCGGCAAAGTTCATCGATTCGTAGAAGTTGCCCTCCGATGTGCCTCCGTCTCCGACAAAGGTTATGACGGATGCTCCCGTATTCTGATAAAGCTGCGAATAGGCGAGGCCGACCGCATGCAGCAGCTGTGTCGAAACCGGCACAATATAAGGAATTGCGTTTATCTTCCTTGCTGGCATGATGCCCTCCTCATAGCCCTTCCAGTAAAGTATCAAAGCGTCAAGCGGCATGCCTCTTGTGATATAAGTGCCGTGCTGCCTGAAGTTCGGGACAAAGAAGTCCTTTGGCCCCATTGCCATCGCGCTTCCGACCTGCGCGGCCTCCTCTCCGAGCGATGGGCCATAGGTCGCAGCCCTTCCCTGCCTCTGCAAACTCAGCATTTTAGCATCAAGCGCCCTGGTAAGCGACATGTACTTGTACATCTGAAGTATTATCCCGTCAGTGAGCTCCTTTGGCCTAAGGTTCTCATCAACGTTTCCATTCTCGTCCATTATCTGGATGTAATTTATAGACCCGTCAAACACCCTCTTCTCCAAGGAAACCACCGTGATATTGTATAAATGATGAAAAGGAATATATTAGTTGCTTTTGCGGAATGCTATGGCTGGGAAAATAAAACAAAAAGAATGGGAAAAATAAAAAGAAAAAAGGAATCCGCTTAGATTCCTCCTGTTGTGTTGTATGATGACGATGACGCTATGTGCGACAATCCGCCCATTGCGAACAACGCCCCCATACCGAGTATTGCGAATATTACTATGCCTATTATTACCCATATCAGCCATACCACGAACGCCTTGCCCTTTGTCGTCTTGTGCTGGTTTGCGAGTGCCGTTATGAACACATATATTCCCCATATTGAGAATATCCCGACCAGCAGCGCGCCAAGTATCGGCACAGGCAGCAGCCATGCGACTGCGACTACTGTCATCATGTAATAGACGGTAGAGGTAAGCGTGGCGCTATATCCCTGCTTGAACCAGCCGAGGGCCGCTCCAACCACGTGATACAGTGCTGCAGAGATAAAGATACCTATTGGTATGAATATCCAGAACTCCAGTATTGCGCCCACTATAACACCGACTATCGCAAGCGCTCCGCCAGCTGCTCCAAACGAGCTTAATCCAGGTATGCTCGAAAGCAAAGCCCCGGCCGCAAGCGCAACTATGGCGCCTATCACTATGAAAAGTATCACAGGTATTACTGAAAACTTGTAATACATCCCAAGCGCTTGTCCTATGTCCATCTTCTTCTGTGTGGTTTTGTTGGGATTAAAAATCCCCTTAAATCCATTCACAAAGTCGTCCACTATCATAGAATCTCCCATTTAGCTATGTTCTGGGAAGGTTTATAAAGGATACAGCACGGCTTGGCATTCTATCAAACGTCACGGTATGTTTGCGCATCATGTCACATAGATGCCGCATGAATTGCCTATCCTTGTGGCATTGTTATAGCCGTTTTGGAGCGCTGTGTAGTTAAGGCCCAAAAATATTCCCGTGAATACCGTGCCTGTTACCGTTTTTGTTGATAGGTTCATGTTGATCACAAGCGCGGGGCCGCCAGTTATGCTCGGCGATCTTGATGTGGCGTTGTATGTTGCCGCGTAGTTGTATAGCGAGCTGTTCTTTATGTAGTAATCCATCGCATACGGTATGAGCACGCTCACGTTCTCATAGGTGCTTGCACCGGTCGGATAATGCCCGTATTTGGTGTCATATGTACTGTTGTAAAGCGCAGGCGAGCAAGATGCCGTACTGGCATACATGTTGCTGTAATTCTGCATAAGCGGATAGTACATGTCCTGCTTCAAGAGCGTGACCGCTTCGGAATAATACTGCCCCTGTCCGTTGTTTATTGTAGTGGTGGAACTGGAGCTGGAACTTGAGCTTGAACTGCTGCTCGACCCTGTGGTTGTGCTTGATGATGTCGTGGTGGTCGTAGACGTGCTGTTTGACTGCTGGTTTGCCGCTGTTGACGTGCCTATCGGAGTTATTCCGGTATACACGTAGGATATGCTTGCGGTATCTGGCGTGGCGTTCTCTATCGGCGGTATTGGCGCAAACGTGATAACATCCCCGTTCGAAAGCGCCTGGTCAAGGCTTACGGATATGGTGGCATGCGTTCCTGTCGTATTTACCTTGACATCGCTTCCGGATGCGAGGCTTACATATATCAAAGGATTGACGAAGTTTGGCAGTTTCTGTATCGCTATCTTTGCGGTTTGTGGGTTTTGCGATGAGTTCGAGTTTACTATGTACATGAGATATTCGCTCCCCTGCAGATAGAAAGCCACCGGGCTTTTTGTAAGCGTCACGGTAGTCGGAGCGCTTATAGTCACAGTTCCGAGCGACATTATCAGCGGCGTCGCCACCGAATAAGAGACAAGGAATGCCAGGACAAAGAGCACTATCGCTGCCATTATATGCGGCCCTTTTAGGTTGCCCCTCCTTGGCACTGTCTGCTGCTGTGGCTGCTGTTGTGGTTGTGGTTGCATGGGTGTTGGTGATCGTGACCTTCTCTTCTGAGCCATTAAAATATCCATCGGACCACGTGTATAATATCTGCGAAGACTTATAAATATGACTAGTTTTTTTTCCGATGAGCCGCATGTGTTTTCCGCGTTTTGCTACCTGTTCCGCTTATAGCGCTGGGGATTGAAATTTCGGCAAAGCATATTAGTCTTTTCTGCTATTGTTGTATATAGGTGGTACCATGGGCGGCAAAGAGTTCAAGAACGACATTATTAGCATAATCAATGATAGGCAGCAGATATCCTACAACGAGCTTAGCGATATGGCTTTCAGCAGAGGCATAGACGAAAAGTCACTGAAGGGCGCGCTGTCAGAGCTGGAGAACGTGAAGACGATAGCGTCAAGGAGCAACGGAGGCATTCTCACGTATTACAGCTTGCAGGACGAGAATGCGCTTAGGAAGGTTCTTATCGTAGAAGACGACAAGAACATAAACAAGCTAATGGCAATATCCATAGGCAAGGGTTTCGAGGTAAGGCAGATATATGACGGAGGAGAGGCAATAGGCGCCGTTAGGGAGGACAGGCCAGATCTTGTCATACTGGACCTGATGCTTCCGCACAAGGATGGGCTTGACATATGCAGGACGATAAAGACGGACTCGAACCTCAACAACACCATAGTGATACTTATCAGCGCAATGGACCCTACGAGCAACAGGTTCAAGGGCATACAGTACGGAGCAGACTATTACATAAAGAAGCCTTTCGATCCGCATGACCTCAGGACTCTGGTTACGTTGTTCCTTAAGAAGAAGGGAAAGAGGTTCGATCCTTTGATAGACCTTCCGGATGAGGAGAGGATTTCAAAGGAGATAGAGCACTCCATAAAGGAGAGCGCAGGTTATGTCATAGGCACATTGAAGATCGGGAGCCTTAGCGAATATGCGAGGCGGTTCGGCGAGAAGCCAGCCCTTGTGATATTGAGGCTTGTTTCCCAACTGCTTCAGGATTCGATAAAGCAAAATTCTGAAAACACATTCGTCGGTTTCCTTAACAGCGACGATTTCATGGTGGCAGGCGCAAGGGCGAGTGTCGACAGCCTGGTAAAAGAGGTAAAGGAGGAGTTTGCCGCGGTCATACCTTTCATACTGCAAGATGCGGGCTTCAAGAACACCGTTCTCGACATAGACGCGATATTCGAATCGGAGGATGTGCCGAAGCTGTCCATAGAGTACAAGGAGCTTGACAGGGATGATATAGAACAAAGGAGAAACGAGGTACTGAAGGACAAGGGCGCCAAGAAGCCATCGGAAATCGGCGCATACACCTATGACGAGCTCCAGAAGATAGTCGGAAAGGATGCCCTTGACATAATAATAACAAGGGACTCCTCAGGGGTAAGGCTGCGCGTGGGAAAAAGCATGCAAAAGGAAGAGGAAGAGTGACTGTTCTATGATAAATGCGATAAAGGTCACAAAATACAGAAGGATGAGGTCGCAAGCCGCAATAGATTTCATCACCTCTTACGGAATCGTAATAATATTCATAGTGATAGCGCTGTATGTCGCATTGCAGCTGGGTGTCTTCAATCCGAACATAGTGCAGCCGTCATGCACATCTGCGCCATCGTTCACGTGCATAGGCGTCATCTACACCGTGAACGGAATAGCCGAGATAACAATGTCGCAGGAGACCGGGGGCCCTCTGTACATAAGCGGAGTCGGTTGCGCCACCACCGCAAATACGATAGGAAACTATCCCCAATACGGGAATGCCGAGCTTCAGAGCAATTCGATTGCCCCTGCATACTATCCTGACAACTCGCTGGCCAGCGGTCTCGTAATGTCAAGCGGCTCCGCGGTATATCTGGATACATATTGTTTTGACGGAAGCGGTGTGGCGATAACCAACAGGGGCGCAGCCATGACCGGGTACCTGTGGATAAACTACACCTATAATTCGATACCATCCACGTACAGGATAAGGCAGCAGGTAATACAGTTCACAGCGATAACGACTTAAAGAGGCGAAAGCGAAGAAGCTATATAAATATTGATTAATCATTAAAAGTGAATTGAAGAAAGGCAAGTGATGCGTTGAAAAAATTCATTGTTCCGTTTCTGGTAATGTTCTCATTGACCTTTTCATTAGCCGGAGCTGGTTCATACCAGCAAAGCTATGTCAATGTGCTGGAGCCATACACGTACACGTTGCACAACAACGGCACCGTATTCCTCGGAAAGGTGGGCCCCGGACAGCCATTCTACGTGACCATATCCTCTGAAACCATCAACAAGACCGGCTCCCTGTACGAAAGGGGCTGGAATGAGATGGTGATAAACAACGCGCCACAGGGCTGGGTCTGGGTCAATTCATCATTGTACAACTCAAACCTTTCGGTAAAGATAACCCCTCCAGCGACCGCCCAAAACGGGACTTATACGTTTGACCTTGCGGCAGTAAACATAGGCAACTACTCGCAGCTTGGCGCACTGCATTTCAAAGCGGTGATAAACGTGACCCCTGACGTGTTTGTGCTCAGCGTGCATCCGAAGAACATAAGCACAGGTCCTGGTGAACCTGCAAGCGTATACGTGACAATAAACAACACCGGAGTATCAGACAGCCCGTTCATAGTCAACGTAACCGGTTTGCCAGCGTTCAACCTGTCTACGGGGGTTATAGCGCTGCATGGGACTACACAGAACTTCACTTATGGCATCTATGAGGATGAGCCGGGCATATATCATGCGAACATAAGCGTGGTTTCGGTATCCAGTCCATTGGTAAAGGAAAGCACTACTGTTAACATGACCATAGAGCCATCCGTACTTAACGACTACAAGGCGATAGGCCAGGGAGCCATAACCTTCCCCGTAATATTCCAGCCCATGTATTACATAATGTACCTGATAAGCAAGCTTTTCGGTTGATGAAATGAAGAAGGCAAGCAAGGATTCTAAGGGAATGAATGCGCACTTTGTCGAACTTGACTCTATGTCCGACATCGCAAGGAATGTTTCTGTGTTCGGGGACACGACAAGGCCGATATTTTCGGTAAAGGACAAGGGCCAATACATGCTGATGTCTCCCGGAATAAGGGTCGGCGGAACAAGGATCGTTTTTACCGTATTGACAAAGAGGAACGGCTCAATATTGAGCTACACCCCTGCGATGGGGGGCGCAAGCGAAAGGATAGACATAATCAACTCGATCAATCCGGACATGCACAACCACAACACCCAGAACATACCTATAATAGAGCTTGAGGAAAACCCGTTCAATACCGGAAAGGACGATCCAAAGGTGGTGTGCGTGCGCGCAAAGGACTACTCGTCTATGGTAAAAAGCATAATAGGAAGGTCGCTGGAGAATGAGACGATAGGAAAGATATATTCGTTTGCCGGCAACGGAAAGCGGTACATAGGGTCTTTCAACATCATCGAAGAGGATGACGAGGAGAAGGTGCTCTGCTATGCGGAGATAAAAGAGAAGGAAAAGTTCCCTTTCTACTGTTACGATTACAAGAATGACAGGCTGGCCCCCACAAGCGCTTTTGGCGAGCCAACGTATTATTACGTAAGGGTAATAAACCTTGCCAAGCCATTCTCTTTCTTCAAGGCATGAACATGGACCCGAGGAAGAGCGCAGAAAAGCTTGGCTACAAGATAGTATACGTGAATCACAATCTGGTAAAAAAAGAGATAGCCTGTTATAATGTCGTATACAAAGGAAAAAGGATAGCGCCAAGGGTCGCCATAGAACGGCTGCACATCCCAAAGAACGAAATATGGATATCAAAAAAGTATAAGAAGCATGAGGGGATAATACTCTTTCATGAATTGAAGGAAATAGCCTTCAGGGCAAGGGGCTATTCACAGGAAAAGGCCCACGAAATGGCGAGGAAAGCGGAAAGGCTTTACAAGCCCGATTAGCTCAGTGGTAGAGCGACTGGCTGTTAACCAGTAGGTCGCAGGTTCAATCCCTGCATCGGGCGATGCCTTTTTTACGAAGACAAATCGACGACAAAATCGCGGGTTTTGTGTCCGTTGCAAAAAACACAAACTTGCATCCGAGTTTTGACACTTTTCGATAAGCATATATATCTGGTAGAATTACACCAATTATAACGATCAAATGGAAGTTTCTGTACGAAAGAGGTGCCCCCCGCCTGCAGAGAAGATGAAGCCGGTGGAAGGCGGCACGATGGGCATTTGCTACGACATTACAGGTGTCATTTCTTCGCTGGATTGGAAAGTTAGGCGCCCAGGCTATGATATTGGCAGAGTTATCAAAGAAGAATTAGGACACTTAGGGAGCTTGGAGCTTTATAATACGCTGCGAAATATAGGGACGCGGCCTACACCTATGTTAGGTGCTGATGTGCCCTGGCCCGATGACGCTCTTGCGCCACGTAATATCAAGTACTTTTATGTGAATGAAGGGACGCTTACTAATTTAATTAGCGACAGGAAAAGACTACCAAAAAGAGATAAGGAATGGCAGAACCAAGATGTCATCCAGGTAATCAAAGCGTTGAGAGAGGTCTGTGGGAAAAGGCTTTCGCTGCAGCAACAGTTAGATATACTGAATACGGGTTATCCTGGAAATGGACCACTAATTACTATTGATGAGATTCTCACTAAGTTGGGTCTTGATGACGCTGCCGCGGAGTGGGAAGACTGGAGGGCAGAGGTCACTGAGAAGTTAGCGCAGACAACTACATCCACCCCACCCCTACTTAGCTCCCTAGCTCGCGACGATGTTAAAGAAAGTAGTCACAGCTAGTAAAGAAATGTCAAATATATTAAAATCTACCAAAGGATATGTTAGTGCTGGGGAGTAATTCTAGTAACCCACTCTAAGGGAGTTAAAGCATGTTAAACAATATCGAGTAGGTAGTCAACTATTTGGAGTGCTCGTGCATCGGGCGATGCGCTTCAAGGTATGCCTCGTATGGCGCAACTTATTAGTATTTTATATTCTCAAGCAAAATAACTAAGCGGTTGTAAGAATGATCTTCAGCAGTGTTCCGTCCTGGATGGATGTGATCGCATACGTCTACATAGCAATAGCAATAATCTCATCACTAATCATAATGGCCGATATTTTCATCAGGGGTAACAGACAGATGATGCCGGTAATGGACTACGTATGGCCCATAACCTCTCTATATCTGAGCGTATTTGGGCTCTGGGCTTACTGGGAGATGGGAAGGCCAGACTCGATGAACATGAAGGGGATGAAGATGTCAATGCAGGAGCATATGGCGCACATGGGCGGCCACATGCACCACAAGAAGAAGCCCTTTTGGCAGAGCATCTTCGTATCTGCAACTCACTGCGGCGCCGGGTGCGAGATTGGCGACTTCGTAGGCGAGTGGGCGGTTTTCCTCCTGCTCACTGGAGTTACAGTTGCGGGATCTATTCTTTATATAGAGTATGCTGTTGATTTTATCCTGGCATATGCGCTTGGCATAGCGTTCCAGTACATCCCGATAAGCCAGGCCAATCCTAAGCGCAGCAAGTTTTCTAACCTGAAGAATGCGGTAAAGGCAGACAGTTTGTCTCTGATCGCGTTCGAAGTTGGCCTCTTCGGATGGATGGCCATATTCAACCTCTGGCTGTTTGCCCCAGGGGTGATAAATCCCAGCTACGTTGTGTACTGGTTTATGATGCAGATAGGCATGTTTCTAGGCCATTTCACCAGCTATCCTGCAAATTGGCTCCTCGTAAGAGCTGGAATAAAGGAAGGGATGTAGCGTATTTGGCGATTCGGGGTAAAATTCAAATTATTTAAATCCTTCTTGTCGGAGATGTGCCTGTAGCACATATTGTGCTTCGGGCGTTAATTTTCCATGAAAGGCAAGGTTAAATCTCCTTACTTTACCAAAAAAACTACACCTAGACTAAAAGACATATGAGTCTAAATCAACAGGCACAAACACATCTCCAGAGAAATACTGTTTGGCTTCTTTCAAGTATGCTTGTTTTCTTGTCTTCAATGTTTTGTCTTCCATATGAAACAGCACTAACTTTTTCGCTCCGACCTTCATCGCATTAGTGGCAGCATCCTTAACTGTACTATGATTCTTTTCATGTGGCTCAAACTCTTTCTTATCTGCCTCTAAACAAAAAGCATCATGTACCAATACATCGCAATTTTTTACCGCTGCAATATAGTGTTCCTTCAAAGGTTCATCTCCAAGATAACCGAGTTTTATATCGTCTGGGAATGTTATTGTGCATCCCATTACCGGTGTTCTATTGCTCTTTGAATCAAAAAACTTGAGCCTCCATCTTCCCAATTCGTATGACATCCCATCATTTACAATAACGTATTCTAGATATGGTTTAACCTTTTCGTAGTGGATTTTTGCAACATATGTAAACAATGACTCAATCGCATCTTTTACGTTTTGTGCACAAAAGATCCTCCTTTTAATTGGATTTATTTCTCCCCTAAACGCCCTTATCAGCGGCACAATACCCAATATGTGGTCACTGTCGTATTGTGTTATAAAGATGTTTTTAATCGTGTGTGGATTTACTTTTGCTTCATTCATTTTTACCAGCAGGTCGTGTCCCCCGGCCGTATCAAGCAATAGGTTTGTTTCACCATCTTCAACTAATATTGCTGTACATGTTGAAGCAATTGGCATTCCACTAGCCGTTCCGAGAAATAAAAGTCTTCGCATACTTGGGTTTGCATCCTTACAATTAATAACCTTCGTTCGATATTAAAAGACATACTATCGGAATGCTATATAAAATTTATCCGCCTGCATCGGGCGTTAAGATTTCACGAATTGCTCCAAATACTTTCCACTCGTACGATGTTGGCATTGTTGGTGTTATGCTTCAACAACGGATTATGATTAATCAAATAACAGAATTGGAAACGTGCTATTCAAAAGAAAATAGAACGTATTGGAATAGTACGTGGCTAATCAAGCAGAAGCAACCCTCCACGCACAGAATTTGCATGTCTTAGACGCCTTTGGCATGCGCCCTGTCAGCACTTTTATCGCATTCTTAAATAGTTTTTCTGCGTGATTTACATTAATTTTCATGGTGACGATATCCGTATTGAACAGGAAGCTGCTGTTTCCGTTGATTTTGGCCGGATGGAAAAAGAGCAGATAGCCGTAATTTGCGGTTTTAAAGCCATTCTTCCTGAGCAGATAGTTGTATATGTCAATCTGATCTCTGTAATGCTCTGCTGTGTCCTCCTTAAGCGGGAATCCTCTTGTTTTAAAATCAAGCACTATTAAAGTTCCATTCTTTTCAAGAATTTCATCGACTGCACCTCTTAATGTGATACTGCTCTTTTTGTCTGTCCATCTTATTCCCTTGAAATTTGCACGCCAGACCTCCAACAAGTCCATGTCATCAAAGAGTCTTGCGTTTATCCTATGTTTCTTGAGCTCGGGCGGCAGCTTTCCTAGCTTCCTATAAGCATCAAAATGCTTCTTTAGTACGCTATCTATCCCGCTCGGCAGGGAAGGAAACGGCGCATCAGGTCTCTTTATGCCCTTGACTATCTGAAGCCAGAAGCAACGAGGACAGTCCTCGAGTAAACTCAGTGTTGATGGTGAGATTTTGTATGACTTCATGCTATGGTTTGGTATACTATCTATAAAGGCTTACTATAATTTTGTCGGAATAGTTTTTAACATAGTTAAACCTCCTTTTGTCGGAGATGGACCGATGACCGTCTCGCTTCTCGGCGGAGAACGGACCAACGAACAAAGGGAAATCATCACAAATCTGCAATTCGGCAAAGGTTTTTTCCCGTAACGCCATAACATATTCCAACAATTATACGAACTTTATATGCGTCTCATTTGGGCAATATATCGCAATAATAAAATCTGTCTTCTCTTAGCACCACTTCTCCTTTGGTTATTTCTATACGTTTATTGAATATAGGTCCATCATACACAAAAGTATGGAATTCTCCATTCTCTCCACATGGATCGACATTTTGTGGAAAATCTTCAAGCGCTTCAATATCAAACTCCCTTCCTGCCCAGTTCTTGTCAAGTACTTTTGAATCTACGCATGTGAAGACGGCCTTGAACCCATTGCCTATGAAAGAGTTTGCAAGCTCGCTTGTGCTCATGCCCCATAATGGAAAAACGCATTTCACACCTGCGCTTTTAGCTAATGACTCTCGTTTCCTTTTCAACCATTCGAGGAATATATCACCGTATCCTACGTGTGTGGCACCATTCCTCTTTAGTTCCTTAAGCTTATCACACATCTTGCTTTCATAATCCTCGTTAGATGAATCTTTCGACAAGAATATTTCTTCAAGCGGAATCCCTATGGCTTCCGCTTGCATCTTCAAAAGGGATCTTCTAACTCCATGTATGCTGATGCGATCATAGTCTTTTGTTATTGTTGTGAGAAGCGTATCTACCTTGTAGCCGTTCTGCAAAAGATAATTTAGTGCAAGCGCACTATCCTTCCCCCCGCTCCAACAGAATACTATGCCCATAACTATCCTATGGCATTAAAAGCTTAAATTGTTTTAATCTTAAATATAGCGCATATTAACCGGTACCCATATGGCATTTCGTTTAGCTAGGGCCTCTGCCTCTGAGTTTCTCAAGTTTAGCCACCAATTCCTGTTGCTTTTTGTTTTTTCCCCATTTGTCAAATAACGGGGATAGCTCCTTGTGCTCTTTTAACAATTTGGGCCTGATGGGCTGCTTAACTGTGTTCGCCACTTGCAATGCGCCATTTATCTTTTTGCTCCAAAATCTCTGCAGTTCCTTGGATGGCGGGCGCCTGAATGTACGTTTCTTCATACAATTTTGTTCTCCACACTGGCAGCCGTTAGCGCCAAAATCAGAGAAACGAAGCTCCTTGTTGCGGAGTATCCTATAATCCTCTGTCTGTTCTTCTCCTTTTTTGATGTCCCTTACTACGATGTCGACCTCATTTCCAAGGTCCATAACGTTCGGATTGCATGAATGGTTGTTGTAGCAGAGCTGGTCGTCGCAATATCTGCCGTGTGTATCAAAAAACCTTATTTCCTCTTTAGACAATTTTGCCCACTCCCTCTTCGAATTGAGTTTCTTGCATTTCTTGCAATCGAAGTAGACGAAAGTGCCCTTTGGGATGAAGCGCTTTGCAAATACTCATTTGCCTTTTTTGCCGGCCCCCTTTACAACGAATAAATCAGCAATCATGATGTTATAAGTGTGGAAAGCTATATGATTCTTTATACTTTGTTAACACAGAAATATTGTGGTGATTGAATGAAGAAGACTGGAAAGAAGGCCGGATTGTCGAAAGAAGAGACTGATGCTATGAAGGACAGGCTCAAAGAGCTGAACGATAGCAAAAATCCAGCCGACAGAGAGAAAGCAGTAATCGAGAAAATCGCTACAATGGTAGAACCTGATCGCACGATCGGAAAGCGGCTTCATACTATCATAAAGGCCAATGCTCCATCCCTCTTGCCAAGGCTATGGTATGGGATGCCCGCATATTCCGATAAAGAGGGCAATGTGATCCTGTTCTTCCGCGACAGGGCAAAGTTCGGAGAACGATATATGACATTGGGCTTCAACAATGAGGCGAAACTTGACGATGGCGACCTGTGGCCAATCGTATTTGCACTGACAAAACTGACTTCTGCTGAAGAGACCAAGATTGCGGCTCTTGTGAAAAGGGCCGTACGTTGAATGCGCATACTGGATTTGCAAGTAGGTTCAGATCCTCTGGGCTACTGTCAAGATGTCGCGTGTTTTTTTATCGGAGAACTTTGATCCGTCACGCAAATCATACTGCCCAAGAACCCTGAAGCCGTTTCTTGAAAGCATTTTTCTAAGCTGCTCACCGGAATATGTCTGCATTGTCCACTTTACCAATTTGCCTATTTTGAGATTGCGATGGTCCTTCCAGCTGCTGTATACCTCCTCCATTGTCATTATCCCCGTGTTTGGGTTTGTCCTACACAACTGTATCTTATGGAACATAATGCCGTCAACGCTTGTCGTTTGGTCAAGATCATCTCCGACACTATCTAATTCACTGATATGATGAGAGTTTATTATGTCAAAAACATATATCCCGTTATCCTTCAGGTTATTGCGTATATTGCGCATTGCCTTATCAAATCCGGGTTTTGACAGATGACCTACTGCATTGAACATCGTTATTACTGCGTCAAACTTGCCAACTTTCTGCGTGCGCATGTCTCCGACCAATAACTTTATTTTCATCCTTTTCTTCTTGGCCTTTAGCCTTGCAAACTTTATTGATACATGGCTAAGGTCCGATCCCACTACGTCATATCCTCGTTCTGCAAGCCAAAATACCTGGCCACCTGTGCCGCATGTCAGATCGAGGACCGTCTTCACGTTATGCCTCTTTAGGATTTTATCTATTTTCGGATTGGCGACCTTATGCCAGTTGCTCTCCTTTAGATTGTCGTATTTTGCATGTTCATCATAGAACCGCGTTCTATTTGTTACCATATTTATAGCAGTTACTTTGTGCCTATAAATAGACAGCAGTTCAATCCCAAAGCTCTTCCAGCTCTACCTGTGTCAAGCCCTGCGATGTTAAAAAACCACCCACCTTTTTCTTTGTTTCCTCCCATCCTGCCCCGCTGCCGTTTCCGAGCGCAAACTGCGAAGATCCTGCCTGCGCCCAAATTACGCCTATCGGTTTGTCATCAATCTCTATCACATTCCCAAAAAGCGTGTTGTCCTGACCCACGTGAAGAAGCGTACACGATATGTTAATGTGCAAATCTGTGTAAACCTTTCCGAGCGCATCATACACTTCTGGAGAATCCCTTTTTAGGCAAAGCCTGTTCTCCCAAGTGCCAAACCCGTCAAATCTGCCTGATTGAACAAGCTCCTCCGCACTAAGGTTTGCCAATTGTCTCATTACCATATTGAGCACCTTAATGCTAAATCCAATTTAATATTTATAGATATCGTTGGAGTTTTTGCATAGCAGTATCGGCCGTAAACTGATATTTATTAATGCCATTTTGTAATATGTAATCATGAGAATCGGCATAGTAAGTTCGATGCAGAACGTTGACAAGATGCTAGAGGTGCGCGAAAGGCTAAAGGCGATGGGCCATGATGTGTTCATGACGGAATTCTATGAAGAGATGATTGGTCAGAGCTCCGAAAGGATAGAGGAGATCAAGCAGGTGCACAAGAACACTATCGATGTGATAAGGGCGTTCTGGAAGCAGATGCAGAACGCAGACGCTATCCTTGTAATAAACCTCGACAAGAACGGCATAAAGAACTACATAGGTGGCAACGTCCTAATGGAGATAGGATTCGCCCATGTCCTAAATCAAAAGATATTCCTCTGGAATCCGATACCGGAAATACCTCACTACAAAAGCGAGATAGAGACCGTAAAAGCCATTGTAATAAATGGCGACCTTTCGAAAATAAAATGACTGGCGCAACAGGTTCCGTTAAGATGGGCACTATGTTCGGCCTCCTTAATGTGGTCGTTTCTGTTGCTGAAGAATCTTTTGGCGGAACGGCTTCAGGTACCAGCGCCACAACAAATAACCCCAAAAGCACCCCGCAGCAATATCAATCAACAGCACAAAAATTGCCAACAAGCCAACCACTCTTCAATACAATATTACAATCAGTCAAATCTATAATTCTACCATGGGCAGCTTTACACAGTGAATCCAATAGGCAGGGGAATTCGAGGCAGTAGGTATGCGCTTCGGCGAGCTTGCAAACAGCTGCTATACTGCAACCACAGTAGCAAAATCCCCACTATCACATCCTGTGCAAAAAGCTCGGATGCATGCTTTTTATGCGCTGCATGCCTGGTTTCCTGACTATCTTGTAGTACACCAATGCATACATGGAAAGGAACGGCATTATTGTTATGAAATCCAGCGTATTGGTTATGAAATACGCTATGAATATCATGGGCACAAGCACAGCAACCCTTCCTATCATTAGGTAAAACTCCCTGTTCACCCAGAACATCTCCCTATCTATATCCGTATTCCTTCCCTGAAAATCCATGTAGTCAACAAGCACTGCGTTATCGAGAGGCGTGGAAAATAGGTTGTATAATCCGCCAAATATGAACACTGCTATGAGCGGGTTGATTACGCTTGGGAACAGCACAACAAACGAAGATACCACGATTCCCGGTATCGCGATGTTAACAAAAAGGCCGTCTCTCCTGAACCCGCGTCTTGCGGCAAAGTTTGCAGCAACTGCAATTAATGTCGTGTAACCCGCGAAGATTCCAGTTATTATGTAGCTATGTGTTATCTGGAATACGTAGATCGGCAGAACGATGGTAAACGCTCTGACGAAAATAGAATCAAGGGCGAAGTAAGCGCTGAATCCAGCATGCCCCTCCTTCCCCCTTATGATGTTTTTCTTCAGCGAATACTTCGGGACTTTGCCGTCGTCATCTTTTACCGTTAATATGAATATTATGGAGATTGCAAGGAACAGGGCGGTTATGGAAAAGTCCCAGACATACCTGCCTACTCCGGAGAAGCTTGAGAACTGTATAAGGACGCCCGCAACAACAGGTGCGACGAATGATACTACTCCTCCTATGTAGTTGTTTGTCGATATGAAAGACATTCGGCTTGCTTCCTTCGTTATATCATAGGTCATTGGGTTGTTTCCTCCATAGAATATGCCTATTGCAATGCCCCACCCAAATCCGAAAATAATGAAGTTTGAGAAAAATCCAGATGCCGCGAACAATGTCACTATCATTATAATGAATATCGACGCTCCGAGCGTATATGGAAACTTCGGACCGTGCTTTTGCATTAGATATCCGGACATTGCAAAAGCGGCAAAGGCGCACAAGTAAGTGGTAAGCTGGAAGTAAAGCACGTCCAGGTAGCTTCCCGTTGAGAAGAAGAACAGGTTTATGAACACCCCTATAAGGCCCATTGCGAATACGTACATGTTGAATGAGGCGTAATAACTCCTGATGTTCGTGAGTTTAAGGGCCATAACGAAAATTTATCTGGAGCGATATAAAAACATATCGCATTCTTACAGGTGCAGCAGCAACGGCACGACAAACAGCGCAAAGATTATGTCGATAAATACTATCAGCGTTATTAACGTATAGAGCCTGTTCTTCTCGAAGTAGAACATGAATATCGACATAAGTACCCGTATGATGGGGGTCGCGAACAGTGTGAATATGCCAAGCACCAGGAGATAGCTTCCGTCAAGAGCGATATTCCCGCGTCCCAGATACGAGAACGCGATTCCAAATGCGAGCAGCGCCGCGCTTGTTAACACTCCGACTATCAGCGCAAACGATATCTTTGTCTCCGCATCGATTCTAGTTTTTCTCATGCAATCCCAAATCCACGTAGCATTGTCTCTATCGCTATTATCAATATGAACACCGTAAAGATAATCCCTATCTTGTATGAGCTTTCTTCCTCCATGATAAAGCTTCCCAGATACGCGCCTATCAGTACCCCTATGATGATCGGCGCCACCAACAATGGCTGTATGTATCCGAGAGCCCAGTATATCGCGCTGCCCGTGACTGCGGTAACGCCTATCATGAAGTTGCTTGTTGCCGTGCTCACTTTTACAGGAAGGCGCATTCCGGAGTCCATCGCCAATACCTTGAGCACCCCGGAGCCTATCCCAAGAAGCCCGGAAAGTATTCCGGCAACGAACATGATGGATTCCCCAAGCCACCACCTCGTGCCTGCATAACTAAACCTCCTTTTTGCAGCCACGTCGTAATAAGATCCCTTCAATTGGAAAATCTTTGTTGATTTGTCGACTATTATCCTCTTGCTCTTCGATTCCCCTTTTATCCTCCTAAGCGTCGGATATATAGAGATCAGAAGGAACACGCCGAACAGTATGAATATCAGGAAAGACAGGTTGTGCGAATACACCACTGCGGCAAGCAGAGCCCCTATTATGGCTCCGAGCGTGGTCCCTATCTCAAGGGACATGCCTATCCTTATATTGGTTATCTTGTCCTTCACGTAAGCGGATGCCGCTCCGCTTGATGTGGCTATTGTCGACACCAGTGCGGCGCCTACCGCGTACTCGACGGGGAACCCAAGCCCAATGGACAGCACAGGCATTATTACGGCAGCGCCGCCCAAGCCCGTAAGCGAGCCTATGAATCCGGCTATGACTCCTATTATCAGCAACACCCCCAAAAGCAAAGGCTGTATCAAGCGTCAACACCCATTATGAATAAAAATAATCCCTTAAATACCTTTTTGCGACTATTATATTGGTGATGCAATGATATTGTCTGATTTTGACCTGAAGAACTACATCAGTGCCAAGCGTCTTGTAATAACTCCTTTCAAGGAGCTATCCATAAGGGAGAACGGAGTAGACTTCCACCTTGATAATGAGTATGCAAGGCACGTGCAGCACGATGAGTCATTTGTCCTTGACCCGAGCGATGAGACACACATAAAGAAGAGCTATGTAGTGACAAAGGATGCAAAGGAGATAATAATAGGCCCAAAGGAGCAGATGCTGATGTCAACCTATGAGTATATGAAAATGCCAGACGACCTCATGGGTTTTGTCGAGATAAGGAGCAGCTGGGCAAGGCATGGCCTGTCAATGCCCCCTACTATAATAGATGCGGGCTTTGAGGGAAACGTGACACTAGAGGTGATAAACAACTCTCCATATAAGATAAAGCTAAGACCTATGCAGAGATTTGCTCACATCATATTCTCAAAGACGAGCAGCACAGTAAGCGCGACATATTCGGGCGCGTACAATGGTCAGAGGGGAGTAAAGCTTCCAAAGGTAATAAAGAACGAGGCTGACGCGTCAGACAAGGAGAGCTGATTCATTTGCTTGCCAGTTTGCCTTTGCCCGTTCTCTGGAATCCGAAATGCTCTGCTATCTGCCCCGCGACAGTTGCGGCGCTTGTGTCCGTATTGTCTATTACAAAGCTTCCGGGTATCGGCGCCGTGTCCGGGACTCCGTGCCTGTCAAGATAGCCCGATAGCGTTTGCCCGTCCTTTATTTTGCCGAATTGTTTCCTTGAGTCCCCGTCAACCCTCCTGAGCAGTTCCTCCCTTTTTGCCTTAAGATAAACAAAGTGGACATTCCCTCCTTTAGATTCAACCAGTTCCCTTAAGGGCTGCGCGGATTCATAGTTCGCGTCTTTCCATATGGATGTAAAGACCAGGCTTGTTCCCGTGTCTGCGGCCTTAGATATCAGCATTTTCCTTATGTCTATTACGAGTTCGCTGAAGTCATTTGTCCCGAACGGAACAATCCTTTCAACAAGGTCGTTTACTGAATGGTTGTCAAGGAGCTTGAATCCAGTAATCCTGCAAAATTCAGTAGCCACCGTGAGCTTGCCGGTTGCCGGCGGTCCGTAAATCACTAAAAGATCCATTGCCATACAAACGCCTATGTTGACTTTCTGGACAATGCCGTGAACACCTCGGGGACGACATACTTCTTCACTATGCCCTCCCATCCCTCGTTACCCATCAGCATCTTTATCGCGCTAGAGCTCACCTTTGCGAACTCGGGAGGTCTCATCAGGAGCACCGTTTCAACACCAGGCTCTATCTCCTTGTTCCAGTCTGCTTGCGCCTGCTCCTTCGCAAGGTCGCTTGGGTCCCTTACCCCTTCAACAAGATAGCCGGCGCCAATCGACTTTGCATATCTGGCCGTGAACTTGTGCTCTATCGATGTGACCTGCACATGCGGGTTTTTGCCTACTATCTTTTTCAGCATTTCCACCCTTTCATCAACAGTAAAAGTGTACCTCTTTAGCGGGTTTACCGCGACCACTACGACAAGGTCATCAAAAAGCATGGCCGCCCTGTTTATGATCCATTCGTGGCCTATGTGCGGCGGATCAAAACTTCCAGCGTAGACCGCCATTATCTTTTTTCTTCCCTCGCTCAATGCCGCTACCGTCCTTTCGATGTTCGCCTTTGCCCTGGCCTCATATACATCTTGGAATGCCTTCGTCATGTATATGTGGTCCCTATTTCCAAAATGTTCCAGCACCCCCTTTCTGCCGTTCTTGTAGACTTCCGGCTGCACCCAGGAGTATTCCGCTGCGATGGCTGCGTTATAGGTGTCAAATCTTTCCGCAGATTTTCCAAGTATTGACAGATCTATGTCCGACAGGTACTTCGCATCGTTGTCAGTATCGTTGAAATGTTTTGTGGCAAGAATGAGCCTCCTGACCTTTTCCGCGAAATCTCCGTCAAGGCCTGCTCCCCTTGCGACGGATGCCGCCCAGTCTGCGCTCCTTTCCTCGTTGTCCTGCCTCATGGTGTCATATCTTGCATCATGGAACCACAGGGCAAACTCAACTGCATTTGGATCAGCAAGAAGTTCGCGGACCTTTTCAACCTCGTCAATACATTCCCGCACATGGGTTAGGTTGTGGTATGCCCTGCCGCTGCTGTAAGCTTCTGTAAGCGCATTGAACACCGGTTCTGGGTCTCCCTTCGCCCCGAGATCGCCCCAAAGCCTGTCCCAACTCCTTCTTAGTTCCGCAGTATCTTCGGTGTTGTTCGGTTCCGCCATGGTTCTATTCGATTTGACTTGTTATTTAGCACTTTCGGATTTGCGACAAAGGACTAATGTTTTTGTCAATTTTGGAATCTGCCATTTGGGTTGTTTTCCGATTGTGTCAAAAGCTTTAAAGTTTGTTTTGCATAAGGACTACATTAAAATAATGTGGGCCCGTAGCTCAGCTTGGCCAGAGCGGCGGACTTTTAATCCGTAGGTCAGGGGTCCAAATCCCCTCGGGCCCGTTATGCACAAGCAGTTGGCGATGGTAAAATCGTTATTGTCTGCTATTTATAACCTTTTGATAGATAAGTATTGAGAACATGGATTACGACGAAGCGAATGATAAATGCGGTGTCATAGGTGTATCCATGTCAGGGCACGGCGCCGCCCCTTACATATATCTGGGGTTGCGCGCGTTGCAGCACAGGGGTCAGGAATCCGCAGGCATGGCGACCTGGAGCTCGCATGCCGGGCTTTACCAGCACAAATCCATGGGCGCTGTGCACGAAATATTCAACAGGGACGCCGTCGAGTCGCTTAGGGGGTCCGTCGGAATAGGGCACGTAAGATACGCCACTACCGGCAGGTCGAGCGCGAGGAACGCACAGCCAGTTATAATACCGACCATAGACAGGGAAATCGCCATAGGCCACAACGGCGACATAGTGAACTTCATGAGCGTAAAGAAGAGCATGCAAAGGGAAGGCACCGCTTTTTTCGGAAGCGCAGATACAGAGGTCATGGGGCAGTTGATATCCTATGAATATTCGCAGACGCATAGCATGCCAACCGCGATAAGGAGGGCAATGGGTGCATTGTCCGGCGCGTATGCGATAGCGATGCTGCATGGAAACACGCTTTATGCGTTCCGCGATCCGAATGGGATAAGGCCATTGTGTCTTGGCGCTCTTGAGAACGGATATGCAGTGGCAAGCGAATCCGTAGCCATAGAGCTGATGGGCGGCGGCCTCATAAGGGACATAGAGCCCGGAGAGATAGTGATGATAGAAAAGGGGCAGCAGCCGCGCTCATACAAGTCCCAAAACACATCTTCAAGGGCGCACTGCATGTTTGAATGGGTGTATTTCTCAAGGCCGGACAGCGTGCTTGACGGAAAGCTGGTCTACAACGTAAGAAAGAGGATAGGGGAGACTCTTGCAAGGGAAAGCCCCGTAAAAGCGGATGTGATAGTCCCGGTGCCAGATTCCGGAAGGCCGCAGGCTCTTGGCTTTTCCGAGGAATCCGGAATCTCATATTCGGAAGGGCTCATAAAAAGCAGGTTTGTAGAAAGGACATTCATACTTCCGGACCAGAAGCTCAGGAGACAGGCGGTAAGGATGAAGCTCCATCCTATCGCGGATGTGTTCAATGGGAAAAGGGTGGTATTGCTTGATGACAGTATAGTAAGGGGCACTACATTGAGGGAGATAGTTAGCATGGTTAGGTCTGTAGGTGCAAAAGAGGTGCATTTGAGGATAGGTTGCCCTCCTATAATAGCCCCGTGCTACTTTGGGATAGACATGAAAGACAGGAATGACCTTATAGCCGCAAGCAGGAAAGAGGCCGAAATCGCACAGGAGCTTGGTGCGGACAGCCTGAAGTACCTATCTCTAAATGGGCTTGTGAAGTCCATAGGCCTTCCAGAGAACCAGATATGCATGGGCTGCATAACTGCAAAATATCCGTTGAACATACCGCAGGAGCAGCAGCGCTTCCAGCAAAGCCTAAACGACTTCTAGCAGGTAATGAATTCCCCGATTTTGACTATTCGAATATTTTAAATATCTGGAAAACAGACAGTAATTATACAAGCTGATTATCATGAGAAAACAGGCAATAGCCAAAGAGAGGTATGACCATCTTGTAAAGGAGGCTGCGGATCATATGTTGGAAGGGGACAGGTGCCGAAGCGATGGGGACGTCGCCGGTTTCAAAACTGCGTGGAAAAAGGCGCATGTGGAATACCTTGAAGCCGCACAGATTGCCAGCGACAACGGCCTTGACGCCGAATTGGTCAAGTTCGCTGGAAAAAGGTCTTGCAATGCGATAATAGGGTGCAACGCCAGTTCGGATGGGCAGCTTGAGGAAGCCATCAGGGCCGCAACCGCTGTCATCCAGAACCTTGGGATTCCGAGCTATGATCCAAGGTTTATGGCAAAGGAATTCATGCGCCAGTGGATACGCGCCGGCAGGGGCGTTTCTGCCAGGAAGGATCAGCCGGCAACCTGATTTCGCGTTTCAACCCGCTTGAAACGGCAGTCGCAACATCTAAATATCTAACGTGCTGTTATATCTCTAGAAGAAAGTAAAATAAAGAGCGTATTCTTGTTTACTCTCATTCTATAATCTCGAAAAGATGATACAGTGGAATTTTCACAGATGGAACTGAAAACAGAGCTAGTCGAAGCTCTTAAAAAAATAGGATTTGTAACTGCTACGGAAACACAGGCGCTTTCAATACCTGTTGGCCTCAAGGGCAACGATGTTATCGTAAGGGCGAAGACGGGCACGGGAAAGACAGGAGCATTCCTGATACCGATAATGCAGATGATGCAGCACGAACACAGCATACGAGCCCTGGTAATAGTGCCGACAAGAGAGCTTGCAATACAAGTGTCTTCCGTTTCGGCAAAACTGGGAAGCCACATGAACATCAGGACCGTGACGGTTTACGGTGGGGCGTCAATAAACGTCCAAACCGACCTGATAAGGAAAGGCGCAAACATAGTCGTTGGCACCCCTGGAAGGATAATAGACCTCGCTGAAAGAGGGGTCCTGAATCTGGACAATATAAAGTTTCTGGTTCTTGACGAAGCTGATACTATGTTCGACATGGGCTTCATAGAGGACATAGACTATATAATATCAAAGCTGCCGTATGAAAGGCAGACGATGCTTTTCTCCGCTACGATGCCGAGGGCCATACTGGACATAGCAAGGCACCATATGAAAGAGGATTATAAGAAGATAGAAGTGGGAAAGGAGGAAGAGATAACGGTCACAACAATAAACCACAACTACTTCATAGCGCAGGGAAGGGCGAAGTTCTCCGCTTTATTGGCATACATAGAGGAATACAAGCCAAAGAAGGCCATAATATTCGCAAGGACACAGCACGGATCCGAGCTTATTTACCGCGTGTTGAAAAGCAACGGGGTAGACGCCATACTGCTTCACGGCGGCCTTACCCAGGCAAAGAGGGAAAGGTCGTTGTTTAGCTTCAAGAGCGGCGTGCAGTTCATGATTGCAACGAATGTGGCGTCAAGGGGCCTTGACATTGCAGACGTGACTGACGTTATAAACTTCGATGCGCCAGAAACCCCATACGTATATGTGCACAGGGTCGGAAGAAGCGCAAGGATGGGCAAAGAGGGAAGGGCTTTTACTTTGGTGAGCAACGATGAAAAGGGCCTTATAAGGCAGATAGAGTTCGATGCTGGAATAGAGCTTAAGAACATAAGGCTTTCACTGGATAAATACAAGGACATAGAGCTACCGGCCCATCACCAGCATGAAAGAAGGTTCGGCGGACCACGCCAATTCGATAATAGGCATGGTCAACACCACGGTCAGCACGGTCAGCATGGCCAGCACGGCCCACATGGCGGCGGCAATCGCGGTCCGCGCAGGCAGCACAGGGGGTATTCCGGCGACTTCAGAAGGAACAGGGAGAACCGATAAGGAAAGGGATATATTGGGCCAGACTGCGTAGATAATAGCGCATGATTCTATGATTAATGGCATGGAAAGGCATACTAAAAATTTCTACAATAAGATTGCAGGCACTTACCATAATGCAAGAATAGCCGGAAATGCCGCGAACAACGAATTTCTTGTCACTCCGGCAGTAATGGAAATGGCCGGCAATATCAAAGGCAAGCGTGTTCTCGATCTGGGTTGCGGG
>JAMCZN010000042.1 GCA_023485505.1 Candidatus Martarchaeota archaeon
GGTAAAGACCAATGCCCCATTGAAAGCGATTGAGAAATCGGTAAAAATGCTGTCGAAATAAAGGGCATACTTCCGCTTTTCGCCTATTTTTTGCAAAAACTCGGCAAGGTATATATATTAGTTCAATCAAAATAATAATGGGTTAAGGAAAGGGAAGAAATCAGGAAGGATTCGCCTTGGGTGGCAAGGAGAAGAGGGTGAATTCAATAAGTGTAAGTGGGAAAATGGTGGGAAATTATGACAGAGTGGGTAGTGGAGCATTGTAACAAATGCGGGGTTGAGATATACCCGTACTCGAGAAAATATTCTATCAGCGACAATTGCTATTACTGCAAGAAGTGCGCTACGGCTATAGACAAGAAATACATAGAGGAGCACACGTGCGCGGTATGCAAGGTCATGATAAAGAACAACGAACCCAAATTCGTAGTTGCTTCAAGGCAAATAAGCGAAAATGGCCATGAGCTCCTTGTAAAGGACAGGGTAGTATGCGCAAAGTGCCATATGGCGCTGATGAGCCAAAGCAAAATGAGGGCAATGCCAAAGGAGAGCATGAAGACGCGCAACGGGATAGCGGCATACATAGCAAAAAGAATGATGGAGAAGGACAGCAGAAGCAACGTGAGCACGATAGTTGCCTGATTCGAGTAGACCATAGGTTTCGGTATGCTCTACTCTCTTTTTGATTTATCCGGGCATGATCGCTTTATCTTTACCTTCTGGCCCTTGAACTCACAATGATCATGTGGTTCTCGTTCTCATAGCCAAGAGCGGTCTTAAAGGTCTCAGGATCCATTGCCAGTGTGCTATCAGAATAGGGATCGTTCACATAAAAAGTATCTTTATCATAGCCCTTTACGACTACCCAGTGTGGAGACGACTCCAAATATGGATTTAGGGCATTTGCGTTTACAAGCACTATTGGTATCTTTCCGGAATTGAGCTGCTTCTTTATGGTGTTAAGGGTAGTAAGCCCGTACTGCTCGCTGACCTTTAACTGCTTCGCCTTTTCCTTTATCTCGTTGAAAGACGAGCTCAGTGCTTCCAGGTTTATCCCCTCATAGACCGCAAGCTTCTTCTCATAGCCCTCGTCCTTTACGTTGCTGACTATGGCTGAAGGAGCGCCTCTTTTTGCTATGGCATATGCGAGCCCGTACCTGGAGCCATGCCATACGCTGCCGCTTATGGCATCCTGCCATATCTTGAACTCCTCCTCCTTTTTCATCTTGAAGTTCTTGTTAAGGTATTTGAGTATCATCATCGCGCACGCAGCGGAGCTCGTGAATTCGTAACTTTGCGCATATGTAGGAATCTCGAACATCTTCGATTCGGACAGCCTCGGTTTTGACTTAAGCTTTGGCCTGGACCTTGCACCTCCGCTACCACGAGCTGAAGAACCTTTTTTCGTCATTGTTGATCTTTTTTTGGTCACCATATACTCACCCTAATAAGCACAATAATCATGCAGGGAGAGAGATTTGTTCATAGTTTTGAACTCTCGTAGGCCTAAGCCAACGGATCTTGAGTCCGTCGCGTTTGACCAGGCTCCGCCATCCCTGCACTTGCTAATAGATTCGCAGAAGCCTATTAAAATGTTACTCCCGAACATGGAAAAACCTATCTTCTTTCAATTACCGCTATACCTTAACAAGAACTTCAAGATGAACTTTTCTACGTTGGAAAAATGAAGATTTTCGACGTTATCTCACTTCAGGATAGTCTGTTTTCGGCTCTTTTGTCAGACTGTACCGTATCACGTTTCCGACATGATACATGAAGTATTTGCGCATTCCCCAGGCGATTACCCTCCTGGCGCTCACCCTTACCTTTGCGCCATTTACATACGCTATTTTTCCGTATTCCCCGAGCCTGTGGGAAAGGTCCCAGTCCTCATAAGTCATAAGCCCCTCGTTAAAGCCGTGTATCTTGTCAAATGCGCTCTTCTTTACCGCAAAGTTGGAGCCTATTATCGATGGCTTTCCCAAGGCTATGCTCAGTCTTACGGTAAGGACGGACACCAGTTTGTAACCGATTCTCATGCGCATTGGGACTTTCTCCAGTTCAAGAAGAGGACCGGTGGCTGCTATCACGCCATCTTGGATAGCGTCCCTGTACTGTTTCAGAAGGTCCGGAAACGGCATGGTGTCCGCATCGAGAAAAACAAGTATCTTTCCCTTTGCAATCCTGGCGCCCGCATTCCTCCCGGAGCTTATGCCCCTCTTCTTCACATAAATAAGCTTTGAGTCGAACCTTTTCGCTATTTGCCTTGTCCTGTCCTTGCTGCCTCCGTCTGCCACGATTACCTCGAAGTCCTTGAAGCTCTGCTTCTTGAGCGCTTTGAGCGGAGTAGCCAGATACTTCTCCTCATTGAGCGTAGGTATTATGACGCTTATCTCAACCAAGAAATCACATTAATCGCACTATCATCTCGTTATTTGATAGCCCTTTACTGTTTCGTATAGCTCTTTGGCTTTCTTATCCTTTTCGAAGTGTTCCCTTACTGGTTTTATCTGCTTTTCAAGCTCTGCAGCAACAAAACCTTTAAGGTCCACGGGATGAATTTTACCTTCTACGTACGCCTTGGTAAGGTCATCAAAATTCTCAAACTCGATTTGTCCTCCGAATTTCTGGGGCCGTTCTATGGTTATTGCAACACCCCTGTCATCCAGAAGTATCAATTCCAGATAGTTGAAAAGTGGATTTCCATCAACGATTTTTTCTGGGCAGTATGCACCGTTTATCTTCTTTTTAATCGTTTCTTCACTATCATGCATGTAGATTGCGCTGCTTGGGTCTGACTTTGACATTTTAAACTCGAATAGCGCATCCTTCTCAACAGCCTTGAAATTTTGCGGGACGCCTTTCAATCCCAGTATGAGTGGATGATGTACAGCCGCAGGCTTCTTCCATTTGTATTTGTCTGCTATTTCTCTAGCAAGTATGTTTGCCCTTCTTTGATCTATCCCAAGCTGGCATATATCGACATCCATCTGGAATATATCCGTTACTTGCATTGCAGGATAGTACAGTTGTGCAGCGCTGACAGCTTCACCCTCTTTTCTCCCCATTACGGTGATGGCCCTCTTTACTCTTTCAAGAGTTATCGCCATTCCCACACGCATGAACTGGTCCCAGTATTTTATAGTGTCCATGAGCTCGCTTGCCCATATTATTTCGACTTTTGAAGTGTCAATACCACAGCCTTTCCATACTTCAACGAAGTACTTGCCTGCGGTTTGGATGTGCTCAAGATCACCGCCAAGCTTGTTGTTTATCATTCCAAAGTAGTCAGCAAGATAAAGCTTGAATTTTATCCCCATCTTAAGCATCTTCTTCAGATTGCGCGCCCTGAGCAATCCGAAGTGTATAGGCGCTATTCCAGACGGTTCAAATCCATCGTAAGCCACAGGATGCTCATTGGTTTCAAAAACGTGCCTTAAATCCTCCTCGGTAACGATTTCTTGCGCGAAACTCTTCATTACCTCCATTTTTGTTTCAACATCCATAAAGACACGAGATTAACGTCTATATATTCAATCCATTTTCTATAGGGATTAACTAATAAAAAGGCTTTGTATTGCGTTCACAACAATCTTGGAAGCACATAAAGCGCCACTATAGCGAGTATAAACATGACTGTACCTATCACCAATGCCATCATCGCAATGCCCTGCGATGTCCCGAAGACTATGGGAACAGGGCCTATGAATATTACCCCTCCCGCTTGTATCGACTGGTTGCTTGATTGCGTTTTTCCAGCGTTACCGGAAGCAGGAGCCATCGCATAGTAAACAAATACTATGAGCGCCCCTGTGAATATCAGGGCAAATCCGATAAGAGGCAATATGCCGTAGTTGTACATCGGTAATACTGTAGAATAAGGCTATTTATTTGTTACACACTAGGTGACAGAAGGAGTCTGATAACTTCCATAATAAGTTATGTTTTCAGCTATGCCGTAGTTGTTGTTTCCGGAATAGTCATTTGTATTGTCATTAAGCGGCCACCAACCTATAAGGTACTGGACCTCTAACGGGTCCCCTCCTATACCCTCTTTGTAAAGGGCTTCTACTTCTGTAGTGGAAAACGATTTGTTGTACAGTTGCACGTTTGACATATAACCGTTTATCGGATATACGTCGCCGTTTGTCCATATTACCGCGCCTATTGTCAATGAGTTAACTGGAAGGAATGTCCTTGGAGTTATGACAACATTTGCGAATATCGTCCCGTTGTCGAAGACGGTTGCGTTCCCCGTGCTGTAGTTGTATGTCGCAACTATGAACTGCCACGAGTTTGCACTGAATGAATTGTTTTTATCACTCTTCGGCCATTTTACATATGACCCGTTTATCCAGAGCGGTCCGCATGACCCTTTGTTCCCGCCGTAACCGAACAACTGGAATCCAGTGCCAGGCTCTGGCGGATTGCCTAGGATGCCTTCACAATGCGTGGCAGTAGTCCCTAGATAATACAGCCACATCGATATCGTAAAACTGTTTGACCTCCCAAAATTCACTGACTGCGGAACGTATACATATACAGGAAGCGATGCACCGCCCCCGCCTTTTCCACCACCCGCATTCATATTAGATATAGGGGTGGCGATATTGTCTATGGTCTGTGGAGGATAGTTGTAGCACAGCCCTTCAAGAGACGCATCTGTACCAGTGCCTGGTCCGCCTGGCCTAACAACATAGCAGGATCCGGGGAGCGCTCTTTGCTGATAAGTGAAGAATTTCAATTGGAATAGAACTATGATTACTATAGCAAGTATCAGGATAGCCCATCCATATGTCATCAGGTATTCCATTGCGGATTGCTCTCTCGCGCCCTCACCTTTTTTCTTATGGTGTTTTGCGATGCGCTTGCTTTTAATCCTTGACTTTGCCCTTGGCATAATACTATTGAAACCAATAAATCTAAATTATATCGTACGCCTTAATCCTCTGCATTTATGGTGCGTTTCAGTTCATCCATGTCCTTTTCAGACATCGGCGTCTTATAGAGTTCATTCACAAGCCAAAGGCCGCTCTCCCTGACCTTTTCCTTCGGTGAAAAACGTCCGAGCCAGTCCTTTGATGGCACACATTCATCGCAAAGCGATACTGTAGATATCATCTTGGATTCCAACCCGAGCCTCTTGTCCTTTTTGTCCACTTCAAAGACAACAAAACTGAAGTTTTCCTGCATGTAATCCGAAACCATCTTCTCTACTTTGGTCAATTTTTCAAAATCCATGCCCTTAGACAGCTTGTCCTTCGCTTCCCTTGTGGTCAGGTCCATTTCCCAATCTTTCAGGAACGGATCTTTTGTTTTGTTTAATATGCACCTCCCCACGTTCCTTCTGAATATGCTCCTGTCCTTGTTCTCATTTACAAAGTGCTGCTCGAGCCTTGAACGAAGCTGATCCTTTCCTGTATGGGTGCCTATCCTTACTATCCTGTTTGTGCCATGGGCGAGCTCCCCTTTCTCAAAGAGTACGTAAATTCCATTTAGTGGGATCTCATTGACATTGAATGGGAACTTGTGCACCTTCATCTTGTTGAACCATCTATGCAGAAGTGCGCAGTTTGCGCTTATCTTGTCACTGCCCAACCTTGATTGCATTTTTATTACCTTTCAAGTACTTGAGACGTTTCCCGATGCCCATTCCTTCAAGCGGAACACTGTATTTATGTAGATATGGCAAGATAAACTCAAGATAGTTTTTCCCGGCAAGTAAAACAAATTCATCGCTTTCGAAGTCTGCTTTCTCTTTGAGCTGTTCCACCACTTTCCTTGACCATTGCAACCTTTCTTCTTTTGTTGCCTTATTAAGTGTCTTTTCATAGGGCTCCAGTTCCTCTTCAAGGCCAACCAAACCGTATTTTGCAGATAGTATGAATATCTTGTCAGGCTTTTGGGATTCGGCATAAGAGAGCATGAGCTTGAAAAGTGTGCTTGTGTAAAGGTTCCTGGCTTTGGCTTTCGTACCCAGTTTGCTCTTTACACACGATATCAGCACGATCTTTGCCATGTAATAACCATAAATATCAAAGTCTTACACTTAATTTATAGCAGTCCCGTACGACCGTAGCCTCAGAAGGGAATTGAACCCTCGACCTCCTGCTTTACAGGTTCTTGATTAAACCTCTTTCAAGAAGTTTACCATGCAGGCGCTCTGCCACTGAGCTACTGAGGCATAGATAAATAAAGTAATTATTAAAGCAAAAACTTTATTACACTTGTCATTTTACGCACGATATCACATAATAGGTTATCGGATAGTTAGCCCCAGACACCCATGCCGATAATCCGTTTGATGTTATATATGAATAGTATGTTGCCGTGGTGGGATTTATGTCATTACTGCTTACACATGCGATTGCATTAAAAGTCGACACACACGATCCATAGCTTGTCGTAAACGGATAGGACGTAGTTTGATACCAGGGGCCAAGCCCGCCAGACGGGTTTATTGTTGAATAATAAACATCAGTAATCGCTCCCCCCGAATCCGCTCCGCCTGAACAATATATATTATCGCCAGACGTAGTACACACTTCGGAGTAAACCGCAAAAGGATACGATGTAGTCTCATCCCAGTTTCCCACCCCGAATGGATAGAGTTTAGCATAATATACGTTAGGATGTATCGCTTGCGTACTATCCTTACCGCCGATGCAATATACATATTCCCCATATGTGGCGCACGATACTCCATCCACGGCAAGCGGATATGGCGTAGTAGAAAGCCATCCGGACACACCGGAGGTTCCCGCCTGGGAGTAATACACCGCATTTGTATCGCCACTGCCTGCCCAAGTATCACCAGCAATGCAATATATGTAATCGCCTTTTGACACGCAGGAATCACCCGTCGCATATGTGGGGTAGTTCGCGGTTAACGACCATGTACCAAGATTGCCATTGGAGCTAATCGGCGAGTAGTATACATAGTTGAAAGGCTGCTCCGTTGGGAAGCTAGAGTATTGCAGCTCCCCCATGCAATATATGTCATTGCTAACCGCATCGCACTGTGTCCACATTGTGTTCATTGGAAATGGCACCTGATTATTCCAAGATTGTATTATGTTGGTAGGCGTGCTCACCAACTGGTATACGGAATTGGTAGCGCCGGTCGAACCAAAATTCGGACCATATCCGCCAATGCAATAGGCATAGCTCATAGACTGTGGCTCGAAGATTGCCTGTTCCACCACGGAATTGTCCAAGATCACATTTGCAGAGGCGGCCGTGCCACTGTAACAGCCCGTGCCAGAGCATTGCCAACCGGTAAATACGTAGTTGTTGAATGCATTCGCAACCAGCGGGACGTTTGCGCCGGTCGGATAGAGATGGCTCCCCACGCTTGGCGTAGTATAGCCACCCGGCGTTGCTTCTATTGTTAGCTCTGCTAGCTGGTTTGCGACAGAGTTTGAAGCCTGCATCCTGAAACTGCCGCTATATACGAAGCCGTTTGACGGCGAGCATGATTCGCTGGACACGCTTGATGCGCCACCGGCGCAGTAGTTTGCCGTGATGTTAAATGTGCCGGAATAGGCCTGTGCCAGCGCCGGAGCGAACGTTGAAGTCGCTATGCAATATGAATATTCGCCGTTTGAAATAGTGTTTGGTGTGCATGTTCCCCCATAAACATATTGGTTGTCCACGATTACATTGAATGCCTGTATGGCTATCACCCCTTCTTGCGAATCTGATATCAAGATTATGACATTGCTTCCAGAAGTGCTTGTCACAAGGGAAGAATCCGAACACACAAAGCCGCCATAAGACACGCATTGCGACGGCACAATGTTTCTCGGAAGCGCAACAAAAGTGAACAGCACCGCTATTATTATCGTTATTATAAGGAATGCCCAGCTGTAGCTGATTATAAATTCCGTTGCACTCTGGGCCTTGGGTGCGGGCATAGATTCAACTGTGGAATAAAGGTATAAAAACAATTGTAGCATTAATGAAGTTGATAGCATGGATTACGTTAGTGCGATAAGGGGCCTTGGCGCAACGAAAAGGTTTGGCCAGAACTTCCTGATAAACGAGGAGATAGCCAAGACCGAGGCTAACTTCGGAATCGACAAAAAGGTAATAGAGATGGGTCCTGGCCTCGGGGTGCTCACAAGGGAGCTTTGCAAAGTTTCCGAAAAGGTGCTTGCAGTAGAGCTTGACGAGAAACTTTTCTACTTATTGAGCAACGATCTTGGCTTGGAAAAAAATCTGAAACTAAAGAACGCGGACTTCTTTGACGTTCCAGACGCGGTATTCAACGGGTTTGACATAATGATAGCCAACGTGCCATACGGTCTATCAAGCAAGACCATAGACTGGCTGTCAAGGCACAGGATTCCAGCCTTGCTGTGCCTGCAAAAGGAATTTGTAGAGCATATGCTTGCGAAACCGGATTCTGACAAATACTCAAAACTTAGCGTCATATCGGCGCTCATGTTCAAGGCCACAAAGGTGCTGGAGGTTTCAAGGGGCAACTTCTATCCAAGGCCAAGGGTTGATTCTACGGTAGTGTTCCTCAAACCTACCGAAAAAAGATTAAGCGGTGATATGACATACGCCATATCATTGATAATGCAGCACAAGAAGAAAAAGCTCAGGAATGCGATAATGGATTCGAAAAAGATGCTGCTGAAAAGAAGCGCAATCGACATTTCTCGGCTCATTGAAAGTATTCCAACGGATAAGCTTGACAAAAGGCCGTTTCAGATGGAACCAGAGGAACTGTTAGGCATAGCAAGGCACATATCTAGCAGGATCAAAACAAAAACCAGCTAAAACGAGTACTTCGGCTCCTGCATTTCCTTCATTATCAATGCGTTCCTCGCCTTTTCCCTGAAAAGTTTCTCTGCAGTCTCGGATCCGTCTTTACCGAGCAGTTGTTTGTAGTGCATAGGTATTGAATGCTTTGCGCTTATGATGTTTGACGCCTGCGCCGCCTCGTTTGGATCCATAACATAAGTGCCACCCATTGGAAGCAATGCCGCATCCACATTGTGCTTTGCAAATGCCTTCATTTCTTCTATTATATCCGTGTCTCCGGCATGGTATATCTTGAAATCGCCTGCTCCCAAACCGACATTAAGGACATACCCCACCCAGTTGTTGGCCCTCGGATGAAAATTAAGCCTTTCCTTGACCACATTGTAAGCAGGAACGGCAGATATGCTTATCTTCTCCTTGTAGATTTCGTTGTGGAACGGCTTGACGACATGGCCATCCTTGACTTTGAGCTGGTCCAGGCAGTCCTGCGGTCCAAAAATATCGGTGCCTGGCTTGAGCACCTTGTCTAATGCGTCTTTATTGCAGTGATCGAAATGCGCATGGGTTATCAGAACAACATCCGCCTTTTCCTTTATCCCCTGGCCCACGTTGAAAGGGTCTATGAATATGGTAAGGCCTTTTGCCTTTATGTAGAAGCTTGCATGCCCTATCCAAAAAAGCGTGTTGTTTATGTCCATCATAACACCCATTTATCAATAAAATCTAAGCACTAATAATCTTCACTATCTCCTCGCCTATTTCAGTGCCTGCCGCCATCTCGGGCATCAGCATCCTAAACGCGCCAGCGCTGGTAAGCTTTGGCAGACTGTCTATGTGTTTCGCCCTTGCCACTATCTTGGCTCTTGCGTTTGCGGATTTTGCAGTCACAGAAATCAGTGCGTTTTCAACATCGTCATCCGAACCGGCAATGACATACTTCGCCCTTCCAATGCCCGCAAGTTCAAATACCTCAATGGATTTTGTGCTGCCGACTATGACCAATTCGCCCTGCCTGTAGAGTTTAGCCGCATCATCCTCGTTGTCGACCACTATCACCGTCTTTTCTCCGAGTTTCTTTATCTCCTTGTTTATGCTCTTCGTAAAGCTATTGTACGGCACTATTATGACATGGTTCTTTATCCTCCTCACCTTAGACATGACAAACCTTCTCCTTATGTTGAATTGTCTTATCAAATCGGAGAATATCGCAGCAAGCACCACTGCAGTGATGGCGAATACGAATGCATCTATCAGTGAGGCCGAGAAAATGAACGGGTTGTCTGCCATTAACGGAGAGAACAGGTTGAATCCGACATCGAGAGATGACAGGATGTTCCAGACTAAAGCGTCAAGCACAGGCACACCTGCCATAAGAAGGAACGCGAATGACACCGTAAACAGCGCCACGGCCATCAAAGCCAGCACGATCAATGTTGATGTTATCTTTCTCATCTTGCCACCTGTTTTGCTATCGCTTCGCCGATTTCCAAGCCAGCGAATATCTCTGGGATTACGCACATTTCCGCGCCAGCCCTCCTCATCTTTGTAACGGCATTTACGTCCTCTGCCCTCGATATTATCTTTACTTTTTCATTAAGATGATGGGCAGTAACCACACCAAGCATGTTTTCGTAATCGTTCTGTGTCAGGAAGAGCACCGCCCTCGCATTATTTATTGAAGCGGAATTTAGGGCGGTATCCGTAGAGAAATCCTCATGGAATACCTGGTAGCCAAGCGCCCTGATCTCATCCACTTTCGCAGGATCCTCTTCTATTACGAGGAACTTGATTTTATGCTTAGTGAGCTCTTCTACAATGTGTTCGGCAAGTTGCGAATATCCGCAGACTATGATATGGTTCCTCTTCCTGCTCTTGGTGATGTTCGTTATTCTCGTCCTTATATCCACATTCATTACGAATTCAATCATGGCTGCGACTATGAAACCTATCCCTATAATCTTCACTATGCCGTCTCCAACCGAGACGATGAATATTATCCAAAACGGCTCGCTCAGATAAGGAACGGATGCCGTCACTATATTGCTTTGGTCCACGCCAACGGCATCGAACAATGCGGTTATTGTGTAGTATCCGGATGAATAAAAGTTATTTGTAATTTCCGTAATCACGAATATTGACAACAGTACGGCCGCAACGGCAACCACTATCAATACTGCAGTGCCCGCTGCGGTTATTTTCATTGCATTATGCTGTACTACATTTACCAATGCAACACCAAATCGTCACTTGAACAACTCCCTTGCTATCTCCCTGCTTGCCGACCTTTGCGGCATGACCACAAAATCGGCTCCGGCTTCTATCAGCTTTTCCCTCACGAAAGAGTCGTTCGCCCTTGTGGCTATGAATATCTCCTTGTTAAGATCCCTTGCGGTAAGCACTCCGAAAAGGTTCTTTGCGTCGTTGTCCATGACAATGGCTATCGCCTTTGCGGACTCTATGGACGCGGCCTTTAGGGTCTTTGAAAGAGTCGCATCCCCTTTCATTGCTCTTTTTCCAGAGTCAGTGGCATCATTTACCACCTTGTCGCTTTCATCTATTATAACGTAGGATACTGCTTTTTCCGTAAGCACATCCACCACTTTTTGGCCCACATTGCCGTAGCCGCAGACTATCACATGAGACTTCAATTCTGGAAATTTAGCCGCCAATGATTCACCCAACATGTCTAATAATCCATAATAGAGGCAGAATAATTTAATAGGCTTTCTGAGCGCAGTCAAATATTGATCTTATGAAAACAGCAAAGCAAACTGTCTTTACAATAGGGCACTCCACCAGAAAGCTGAGTGATTTCATCAAGATTCTCCAGGCTTATGGCATAAACGAGCTTGTTGATGTGCGGACAATACCGAGATCAAGGGCAAATCCGCAGTTTAATGGAACAAGGTTGAAAAAGGCACTCAATGGCCATCACATAACCTATATCAACATGAGCGGCTTGGGAGGCCTCAGGCATCCAAAAAAGGATTCCATAAACACAGCGTGGAGGAACGCCTCATTCAGGGGATTCGCCGATTACATGCAGACAAAGGACTTCAAGACCGCAATAGGTAAACTAAAGGAAATTGCAAAGAAAAAACGTATTGTTATCATGTGCGCAGAGGCGGTACCGTGGAGATGCCATAGGTCGCTAATTGGTGATGCGCTTCTGCTAAGGAAGATGGATGTGGTTGATATATTTAGCATATCTAACTCTAGACCACATTCCATTACTCCATGGGCGAAGGCGACAGGTAAAAAAATAACCTATCCTGGAAAAAGGCAACAGCAAGAGTTAAATAAGTGATTCAGACATTGATGGTTGGTGTTCGTATAGCTAGCTTGCGTACATATATCGCATTGATGCAGCCCAAGATAGTGGCTCTTCTGGTGTTTTCCACTTTTGCAGGGTTCTGGATTGCACATACCTCCCAATCACAACTTGCTTTTGCGATTTATGCAGTGTTTGGCGTCCTCTTCGGGGCGGCTGGCGCGGAATTTTTCAACAAGGTTCTTGAAATCGACATAGACAAACAAATGAGGAGGACAGAGATGCGCTCTACCGTAAGAAAAATAGTTAGCATAAAGACCATGCTAATTGCGGGTACGTTTCTGATACTTTTTGGCGTCGTTATTGGAGCGCTAGCAAACACATTGACGGCGTTGATGATAGCACTTGGTGTGGTGTTTTACGTGCTCGTATATACAGTAATGCTGAAGAGGAGAAGCAGGCTCAATGTGATAATAGGAGGCCTTGCCGGAAGCTTCTGCGTGTGGGCAGGAGTCACTGCCGCGGTTGGAACGCTTACGCTTAGCGGATTCATGCTCGGCTTTCTGGTGTTGGCGTGGATACCGGGACATATATGGTCCCTTGCCCTCAAATACAAAAAGGATTACATAAAAGCGGGCGTGCCAATGCTCTCTGCGGTAGAAAGCGAAAGAAACGGCGCATTGGCGATAGCAGGTTCAAACATCTTCATGGCAGCGGTGTCCGTGCTTCTTGCCGCGTTTCTTAACGCATATTACATAATCATAATGATAATACCAATAACCGCACTTATGTATCTGAGCCTAAAGGTAGTAGCAGACAAAACAAAGGCCTGGCTGCTGTTCAAGTTCTCATCTCCATATCTGTTGATGGTGTTCATCGCCATACTGATAGCTACTTCCGTTTAATCAGTCATCCCGGCGGTCTTAACCGCTTATCAGGTGTTTGTGCCTTAATGGGAAATGCAGCCTGAACGGTTTCTTGGCTTCCGGAGGAGGGGATATCTTAATGTCCGGCGCAACATACAGCGCCGCCAACGCACCTAGTATTACAAAGGACATCAGCAGCAATCCTATCGAGTACAACCATCCGGAATTCGTCATGCTCAACGTACCATTTGAATTAGGTACCCCGGGGTCCATATAAGCGTATACAAAGCCGGAAATCAAGGTGAATACAATAACGGAAATCCCGGTTATGGCTATCGCCTTTCTCACCCTTGCCTTATCCTGGAAAAAGTCAACAGCGAGGAACGCCATTGCTATCATCGTTATTCCGAACAGCGCAAAATATTGTATGTTGCCGAACACTATGTCTGTAGGGCCGCCCTGCATGGTCGCTTCGTTGAACTCTATGAAGAAGCCTTCTATCGGAGTTGCGATAAAAGCCAATATCCACGTGGCCATCACCGATAACCTCAATGGGTCTTTCCATACGGATTTTCCCTTTGCCTTTGTAAGAAGCAACGGGATAAGTATTATCATGGCGCCTATGCTTGCGAGGAACATGGTGCTGTCATCCCCGGCCATTCCATTTGCATCCGTAGCGGACCATAACTGGAACCCGCTCGGGTTGCTCGCAAAAAGCAACGGGGGAGTCGAGTTCGGCCATATCGGAGTAAAACCTTCAAGCAGGTACACGACGACCATCACTATCAAACCGGCAATGCTGACAAGCATGCCGAATTTTGCAACCCTTGACTTCAGCCCGCCCATCTCAAGGACGCCGAACTTGCTTGCGACTATTGCCACAACTCCGAGTATTATCGCCATTCCCATCACATGAGAGTGGGAACCAAGGGTGTAGCCAAGCATGGCAGCTGCTCCGCCAATCCAGCTTATGTAGCCATTAAAGATGGTTGGCGATACGCCAACCGTTATCGTGAAGTAGTTAAGCCACATCACAACAAATCCTATTATCCCGGCAG
>JAMCZN010000021.1 GCA_023485505.1 Candidatus Martarchaeota archaeon
CTCCATAGTTGGTGTTTCGATACATGCCCTTGTTACCGGAAACGGCACGGTATACAATGGAAACTTGCAGCTTACCCTTTTGAAAAAGCAGTGAAGCAATGGACGAGAAGATAAAGTCGATAATACGTAAATTTGCGCTTAAGAACGCGATAGACTACGGAAAGGCAGATATGGGCAGCGTTCTTGGGAAAGTCATACCTCAGGCTAAGGGGATGCCCGTTCCCGAGCTTAAGAAAGAGGTAGAGAGCATAATAAGAGAAGTAAACAAGATGAAAAGACCCGAGCTTGAAAAGGAGTACAAGCCATTTGAAAAGGAGTTCGAGGAGAGGGCAGCAGAGACCGTAAAGAAAACAGAGAAACCTAATTTTGAAATAGAGGGTGCGCAGAATGGCAAGGTCATAACCAGATTTCCACCAGAGCCGAGCGGGTACATGCATGTTGGCCACGTCAAACAGGTCCTGATAAGCGAGGAGCTGTCGCGTCTTTACGATGGCAAGCTGTTCCTGTTCTTTGACGACACGAATCCGGCAAAGGCAAAGCAGGAGTTTGTGGACGCGATGAAAAAGGACCTCGCGTGGCTTGGGTTGAAATTCGACAAGGAATATTACTCAAGCGATTTTGTAGAGACGATCTATGGATATACAAAACAACTCATGGAAAAGGGAAAAGCGTACGTATGCACGTGCGGAAGGGAAGAAATGAAGGACATGAGGTTCAAAGGGGTAGAGTGCAAACATCGATCGCAGCCCATAGAGGAAAACCAAAAACTCTTTGATGGGATGCTATCTGGAAGATTCAAGGAGGGTGAGGCGGTAGTCAGGTTTATCGGGAACATGAAGGCGCAGAACGCCGTTCTCAGGGATCCGGTCCTGATGCGCATAATAGACAAGCCGCATTACAAGACAGGGACAAAGTACAAGCTTTGGCCATCATACGATTTGAATACTCCAATAATAGACTCATTAAACGGGATTACTGACGTTGTCAGGAGCAAGGAGTACGAGTTGCATGACGAGCTTGGCATACAGATTCTGAAACTGCTCGGGCTCAGGAATCCGCGCTACCACCTGGAGGCGAGGCTCAACATAAAAGGGAACATAGTCCAGAAAAGGGACATAAGGAAACTGGTTGAGGAAGGCAAGCTCAGCGGCTGGGACGATCCAAGGCTGATGACGATAATGGCGCTCAAAAGGAGAGGCATATTGCCGGATGCGATAAGGAACTTCATACTCAGGTTGGGGATGACAAAGACCGACAGCACCGTGCCGCTAGACATGCTATTGGCTGAAAACAGGAAGCTAATAGACCCGATAGCGAAGCACCTCTTCTTTGTGGCCGATCCAGTAAGGCTCGTGATAGGCAACGCGTCTGAACTAAATGTCAAACTCAAGCTGCACCCGTCCGCGCAGTACGGATTCAGGGAATACAAGACAGGCGATAAGTTCTACATAAGCGGAGACGACGCCAAGGAGATCCATGAAAATGAGGCAATAGACATCAGGCTGAAGGACCTGATGGACATCAGGATTAAAACGTCGGCAGCCGATGTGCTTTCCGCGGAAAAGGTGGACGACGCGAAAAAGGGGAAGGTAATCCAGTGGGTCTCTGAAGAGAACAAGGTCAAGTGCACAGTACTGGTGCCGGGGCCTATTGTGGACGAGAATGACGATTTCAACCCAAACAGCCTTGCAGTTGTGGAAGGTTACGTTGAAAGTTATGCAAAAAAACTCGAGGAACACGAGATAGTGCAGTTCGAAAGGTTCGGATACTGCATACTTGACAGCAAGAAAAAGATGCAGTTCATCTTCATATCTAAATGATTGAAAGCGCCCTCTCTATGTCCATCGTGAGCGCATCCGTGGACTCGTTGGCAAGATATTTTGTAAGGCTCTCGATTATCGATTTCGCGTAATTGTACTGCTTCAATCTGAACAGCGCCCATGCTCTGTAGTAGTAAGCGTTTATTGTCGCATCCTTTCCGGTCAGCTTGGCCGCACTATCAAGCACTCCGTTCGGATTGCCGAGCTCGGCCTCAAGGACCATCTTCGAATAGTTAACCAGGAATGTCGAACCCTCCTCCGATAGCATCTTTATGGCCCTGTCCGCCGTCTTTAGTCTGCGCAGCTTTATGTTGGTCATGAAATATGTGTATAGGAGCAATGCGTTTATGTTTCCCATTGAAAACTCCTTTTCGCACATCGTAGATGTCCTGCTGAATATGTGTTTTGCTTCCGACATGTTGTCTATGGCGTTCTTCTTGTGGACCGCATTCTCCTCCATGAAACCCTTTCTGTCATACCTTATCATCCTTATCTCGTGGTTTGAAGACTGCATATACAGCATCCCAAACGAATGCATGTAGAAAGGGTCGTTGTATTTGTCGAACAGCTTCTTGTGCTCGTTTATCGCCTCGCCATAATTTCCCTCACTGACGAATCCGTTCATCCTTGTCACGATGTTCATGAGCTCCGCATCCTGCGACCTCAATGCGAGTATGGCCGAATAGTTTACGCTTTCGCAGTAGAAGCAGATCCAGA
>JAMCZN010000013.1 GCA_023485505.1 Candidatus Martarchaeota archaeon
GTCGGTGCGCGCCTCTCTTCTTGCGGCGCTCAAAAACGACAAGACTATAGACAACGAGATGTACAAGGGTTTCTACAGGCTTGTAAAAGGCGGCGTCTTCCCGAGCAAGGCATCACTGCTCATGCACATAACCGGAAAGGGCGTAAAGATAAGCGAAGAAAGGCATAAGCAATTGAAGCACATATGAAATCGGATAACAAAATGTAGTTGAAGATCATGGAAGTCAAGAGATACAAAATGATAAGGAAGCGAAGAAGAGAGGCGCGCACCGACTATAACAAAAGGATAGCCCTGCTCAAGGGGGGGATTCCAAGAGTCGTCATAAGGAAAAGCAACAGGTGCATAGTGGCGCAGATAGTGAGCTTCACTCCTACTGGCGACAAGGTGCTCACCGGCGCACATTCAAGGGAATTGATAAAGTATGAATGGCAGCCAAGGAGCAACATCCCTACTGCTTACCTGACCGGAATGCTTCTCGCGAAAAAGGCGAAGCAGCTCAAGCTGGACAGGCTCGTGCTTGACATGGGCCTTTACAAGCCGGTAAAGTCGAATGTGATATTCGCCGCGGCAAAGGGCGCTGCAGACAATGGCCTGAAGCTTTCGCATGGAATAGAGTTCGACGAAAAGAGGCTTTCTGGCGCGCATATAGCGGAGTATGCAAACATGCTTAAAAAGGATCAGGCAATGTTCTCAAGGCAGTTCTCGGGTTACGAGAAAAGCAAGTTCGACGCTTCAAAGATCAACGAAAACTTCGAGAAGGCGAAGGCAAAATTGAAAGAGTGATTTATTGGAATACAGAAATAGAGACAGGGAAAGAGAAAAGAAGGTATTCAACATAGAGGCATGGGAGCCAAAGACCAGCGTAGGCAAGAGAGTAAAGGCCCATGAGATAACCACTATAGAGCAGATATTCCATGAAGGCAAGGGCATAGAGGAGGCTGAGATAATAGAGGCACTTCTCCCCAATCTGAAGAGCGACATAATAGAGATAATAAGCGTGCAAAGGATGACTAAGAACAACAGGAAGCAGAAGTACAGGGCTACTGCTATAGTCGGGGACGGCAACGGCCATGTTGGAGTCGGTGTCGGAAAAGACGTGGAAGTAAAGGCCGCGATAGACAGCTCTATAAAGGATGCAAAAATCAAGATTATACCTATAATAATGGGATGCGGTTCGTGGCAGTGCGCATGCGGCACACAACATTCGCTTCCTTTAGTAGCAAAAGGCAAGTGCGGAAGCGTTGAGGTGATACTCAGGCCAGCTCCAAGGGGTCTTGGGGTTGTCGCAAGCGAACCTGTAAGAAAGATGCTTGAGCTTGGCGGTGTAAAGGACCTTTGGAGCTTCTCAAGGGGAAGGACCAGGGCAAAGTACAACGTGCTTATGGCAACCTACAAGGCATTGCTCAATGTTGCAAACATGAAGAACATAGCTGAAGTGAAGTCAATCAGCAGCAACAAGAAGTAAGGCAAAGTAAAGTGAAAAAGCAAAATCAGTGAGTCTATGGCTATTGAGAATGGATCTTTTGTGCTTCCGGGAGACAAGATTGGAGTGGAGGAAGAGTTCGTCTCCGGAACAAATACCTATGTCGAAAATGGGGAGATATTTTCCGCGATAATTGGGAACGTCGGGATAAGCGAGGGCAAGATAAGCGTAAGCAACCAGCGCCATGAGATAAAGAACATGAAAAGGGGAATGTTCGTTGTTGGAAAGGTCACGGACGACGTAAGGAGCGTTATGTTTGTAAAGCTCGATAACATACACGTCAATGGCGTAGAATACATTGCGCTAAAGGACGGAAAGATAGTCATGCCAAAGCCAAGGCTCGGGATGTACGGCGACCGAGGGGGCGGGTTTGACAGGGGAAGAAGGGGCCCTCCGCAGCCAGCGCAAAAGGAGCCCAAGATGTGCGGAGTCGGAGACGTCATACTTGCAAGGATACAGTACGACGACCCTGAGATATATACGCTGAGCCTTGAGGACAATGAGAGCGGCGTAGTATATTCCGAGTGCCAGATGTGCAGCAACTATATGCAAATCGTTGACGGTGCGCTTTATTGCAACAATTGCAGAAGAAAGGAAAGAAGGAAGATAAGCCCTCTATATGGCAAACCCGAAGCCATAAAAGAGTTGCTCAAGAAATATTAACAAAATTGACAATGCATGTCGATATATTAACGTGGTAGCATGAAACTGAATGTCATAAAAGACGAAGGCAAAGAATTGGTAGTAGAATTCGAGATTAATGATTTCACTTTTCCTGAACTTCTGGCTTCAAAGCTCCTTGAAAACGACGATGTGGAATTCGCAGGCGTCTCAAGAGACCATCCTGAGACCGGAAAACCACAGCTTACCATAAAGACCGCAAAGAAGAAGCCCGCGGACGCTCTGTCAAAGGCGCTCGAAGACCTTGAAGAGTCGACCGACACGCTAAAAGGTGCTGTCGGAAAAGGGGCAAAGGGCAAGTAAAAATCAAGCTATTTATTACTTCCTTCAGCAATTATTTCTATGCGGCTAGGTAGCGATGCTAGGAGGGGTCAGATAGCACTGGAATTCCTGATTGTTTATTCGTTCGTATTGGTAATATTCCTTGTTGTTTTCTTCATGATAACGACCCAAAGGGCCGCTACGCTTGACTCACAGGAATACTCGTCAATGCAGCTTGTGGCGCAGAACATAGCGGCATATCTTGACCAGGCGGTATACGCTGGCTCGGGATACAATGCCACCATACCGTTGGTTGGAGGGCTAGGCACTAACATCTATAACATAACCATCTCTTCGTCTGGCGTGGTGATCGCAAACACCGTTGTCGGCTCTCAAGTGGTATCCGCCATAGCGTTCAGCAGCGCGAAGAATATAGTGATAAACGGCACGAAGGTGTTCAGCCCAGGAAATGAACCGCTATATAAAATTCCAACATATACCGGCTATCTCAGGATAGCGAACGAGAAAGGGGTAATATTTGTTGATGAAGTGCCGCCGTCGACTGCCGGATTGGCATCGTACATGTCTGTTCAGAACGTCGCACAGGTGCAAGCGGCGTATTTCAACGGGACGTCTCCGATAAATAGCATAGCCATGGTCAATGGAGTTTCTCCGCTTAACAACCTGCAATCGTTTACGATATTTGCGTATGTGTATCCGAAAAGCTACCCTTTGGCTACGACTTTTGAAGACATATACGCCGAAGGCAAGCCAAGCGTGACTCTAGACTTCTTCATAAACAGCGCAGGCAACCTTTGCCTGGAAACGGAAAATATAAACAACATAGGCGTTGACACTGTTTGTTCAAATGGCCAGGTGCCATTAAACCGTTGGAGCTGGGTCGCTACCAACCTGTTCCCAAGTTCAGGTGAAGAGGCGGCGCTTTATATAAATGGCATAGCCGAGATCGGCACAGGGCAATACGGCGCAAGCCAAACCGAGAACGAGCCAAGCACCTATATCGCGATAGGGGGCAATCCTGGAGTTGCCGGCGGTCAAAATGCCCAAAGTTTCAATGGCTTTATAACCAATTTGCAAATCTACAACGCATCCCTTCAGTTAAGCGGCGGACCGGGGTGCTATCTATGCATCATGAGCCGCTCCATAGCTTCAACCCCAAATCCGCAGGCGAATGTGCTTGAATGGTTCCCGCTTAACGGAAATACCAGGGATTATAGCGGGAACGGGCACAGCGTAATCGCATACAACGTCATTTATCAGACGGTGGCGCAGCTTAACGCAACTCTACTTGGCGGAAATGGCGCACCGCCAGCCACCGGGTTTGGCCAAGGGCTTCCATCAATACAGACTTCAACGCTTGTCGGGTTATTCGGCAGCGGCACAAGCACAGTCACTGCGAACCAAAACTACAATCCAGAGTCGCAAATGTGCATGGGGAATGAGACCGCATATCTGATATCAAATGCAATGGAGGGAGTGATAAACGTCACAGCCACCGCATTTAACGGGAATCAAACCCTTCTACAGAGTTGCGGAACCACTACCGTGCCAATGAGCACGCTTGTGGGCTGGTGGCCGCTCAACCAGGGCTTCGGAAATACTATAGTGCCTGATTTCAGCGGAGAAGGCAGCACACTCACTTTCAACGGGTTCGCCTACGGTTATCCGAAATGGGTGATAGCAAACAGGAACGCTTCGAACGTCCAACCCGCTGCGTTTCCGGGAAACCCTCAAAACCTGGTAAATACGTATGGCCAGGATGGCTGGATATCCATATCCGGCGTATCATCGTCAACCACTATAAGCAAAAACGATTCATTCACCACCATAGCATGGATTTATCCTGCTGGGCTTTCCACTACCCATCCACAAGGCATAATCGGCGACTTGGACAGCGCAAACAATGGCTTCCAGATGTCTGCAAATTCCCTGAACCTTGTGACCTTTGACGTAAACGGGAAGACCATAGCGTCATCTCCGAACTCGATAACCCCACAGGGTAGATATTGGCTGATGGTGTCCGGCACTTATGATGGCGCGACCGGAGAGTCCAACATATATCTCAACGGAACGCTGGTCAAATCCGCAAACATCGGAAACAATCTTGTGATAACCACTACAAACTCATTGCTTATAGCGTATGATCACTTGGCTACGCAGCTTGATGTCTTCAACGGGATGATAATGAATGCCCAAGTGTACGGGAGCGCATTGAACAAATCGCAGATAAACAACATTTATATGGAAGGGGCTACCGGCATACCGTTGAACAATGTCGGCCTTGTCGGTTGGTGGCCTCTCAACGGAAACCCGAACGATTACAGCAACAACGGAAACGATGGCACTGATGAATATACCGTCACGTTCAACAACGTGGCATACTCTAGTTACAACGTGCAAAATCCAGAATACGGATTGCAGTTCAATCCAAAGAGCCTGTATCCGCTGGTCTCGGCTTCAACCGTAACGCTGATTAGCGGCAACACGATTACGGCAACGGCATGGATCAATCCTTCTCCAAAACAGGCGCATGTGTACATAAACGGCGTTTTGTTTTACGGGGATTCCCCTCTGTCGACTTGCAGCAGCGGCACATCGCCCAGCTTTTCGTTCGGAGTGCAGGATGACGGTTTTCCATATCTGGCCACGCACTGCCAGGACTTCACTCCCGGTTATGGGGAAAGGGTAAACTATAATTCGTGGAACTTCCTCGCGGCCGAGATAAACGGAACAACGGGCAGCTTATTCCTAAATGGCCAGTGGATGAACACAACGTTCAACAAGAATGTGGTCATAAATGTGCACAACGGCCCGGCGGTGATAGGTTCCGCAGACGATCCCGGTCTCGGCCCGAATATGCGAATGTTCAACGGGACGATAACTGACGTGCAACTCTATAATTCTGTGCTTACCACTCAGCAGTTGACTCAATTATATGAGCAGGGCTTCCCGCCGACACAGAGGTTGAATATAACAAGCAATTGATGATTATGATGAAAATGGCAGCGGATAAAAAAGCGCAGTTCTGGAGCTTTGACGTGATATTCGCAATAGTGATATTCAGCATAGCGATAACCATAGTTGGCGTCGCATGGTACAACATAAACAACCAATTGTCCCTCTCCTATGGAAACGGCGCAACCATAATGGAACTCCAGGCGAAATCCCTGATTCAAGGGTTGTTTTCCGTGGGTTCCCCGTCTGACTGGCAAGCCGCGGTAAATACGACCAATACCCTTACTTGGTATAACGTAAGCGCGGGGTTTGCATCAGAGCCGTTATCGAGCAATCTTTCAATGGGAAAGATATACACGCTAATGGCCATATCCAACTACAACTACCAGCAATCTAAGATGGCCCTTGGCATCGGATACGACTATTACATTACGATAAATGGGGGCATATTCAATATTACGATGGGAAAGAACCCGGCGCTGAACGGAGCCGTGACGGTATACGTTGAAAAAAGGAGCGCATTCATAAATGGAGAGCCCGTAAAAGTAACTGCGATGGTTTGGACCAACCAGCCATCCGCTGTGAGTTGATTTAAAAGTGATACGTGATATATGATATTCATGAGAAACCTGAAGGGATTCATATTTACGGTTGATTCGCTCTTCGCGCTAGTGGTCGCAGTTGCTGCGGTGAGTATTTTGCTCATAGCGGTATATACGCCCGCACCTGTCATAAGCGCACATAGCGGAGAAGCCCTGAGCGTAGCGCAGAGCTTCCTTGAGACCAGTATATCCCAGGAAGCTTCCCAGGGCATACCTTTCGCAGCTTTCATATATGGCTCATCGTCAAGCTATACATGGCCGCAATATGGAAATAACGAATCCATCCAGTCGAGCACTCCTGGTCCCGGGCCTTCGCTTCCCTTAATACTATTTAACTATACTGTAGATTCGCCAATAAATCCGGAACCTGCCGTGGCGGACGGGATGGTCGCCTTTACGACCAACGCGCCTAATTCGCAACTCTACGCTCTGAATGCAACTACCGGCGCCTTAATTTTCAACACTCCGGTGGGCGGTCCATTTATTGGGCCTCCTGTGATGTACGATAGACTTATTTACTCTGGAAACACCATGGGCTATGTCAATGCGTATACCGAAAGCGGTTCCCTTGCATGGTCAACAAAGCTCCAGACCTCTGTCAACTATTTCGATTTGCAGGAGTTGAACGGCTATCTGTTTGCAAATGGAACAGTAATGTATCCTTCAAATGGGGTGATACTGGGGGTTGAACCTTCAGTACTGTCCAACACCAACGGGGCGGTGGCTGCCGATTTCTACAACGCTTATTCGAAGGGCATCTATACGGCGTGGCTGACCGGATATTCCTCGGTAAAATGGGTCAATAGTTGGTCGTATAAGGCGGATTATGGCGAGTTGATGGCATCATATTCGATATACGGCAACACGATAACTCCATTGCGGTATTGCGACATATACGTGCAGTCGGGCACAAGAACGATAACACAGCCTCCTGCAATAGGGTATAACACGATAGCGGCGGACGACATAGGCGCCTATCTTGGAATATACTCCCTTAATTCTTCTTACTACGCCGGTCCGTCAAAAATACAGGGTTCGGATTGCGAAGCTGGCTTCGAAGCGGGATGGAGCACATACGGAAGCCCCTCAATATACAAGAGCGTGGCGTATTTGCAGATGCCTTCAAACATAGCCGCATACAACATATCAAGCCAAAAGATACTTTACGTGGCCAACACCCCAAACGACAACAGCTACAATATAACCCCTTCATCTACGCAAAAAATCCTGTACACCATGGATGCGGGCAACATGTTCCGCGGATATAACAGGGAAACGGGAAACTTGCTATGGAACATCACCATCCCGAGCCAACCGTACAAGTCCTACCTTGGAGACATAGCCGTAGCGTACGGCAATGCCTATTTTGCAGTAGGGAATACGCTATACGCTTCTGGCTCTCCGTGCCATGTAAATCCAAATGACAACATATTGCATGCCCTGGCCACGATGTACCTGAATGGCGCAGGTGGCTGCGCTGCTGAGCTGCTTAGGCAGAGCTATAACTCGAGCAACCTTGGGTTGTATATAAACAACACATACGCCCCATCTACAAGCGTAGCGACGTTTGATGGGTCTACGAGCTACATCTGGGGCAACGACACATACTCGTTCCCGTTATCAAACTTCGAATGGATATATCCTACCGCTTACAAGAACTATCTTAATATGAATCCAATCATAGCGTTGGACGGATACAGCGGCCGTTATGAGGGGGAATATGGGCTCTTCCTCGGCACCACCGGGATAACCGGCTCGGAAAACGGGAACCTGATTGTTGGGAATGGAAACGGTGCACTGGTATCAAACTTCATAGTTCCGTTAAATCAATGGAGCCTTGTAGGGTTCTATCTTGATGGCTCAAAGGCCATAGCGTATTACGATGGCCAGCAGCAGGTGTTCACGTCAAATACAAAGGCAGTGTCCCCGCTTTCATCAAACTGGATCATTGGCGGTGTTCCTTGTTTCCTGGTCGGCGGAGGATGCGCCGTCTATCAGGGATACATGTCAGACATACAGGTTTACAATTCGTTGATATCCAATGCATCTATAACACAGCTGTATGAAAATGGACTGGCATCTCCTCCAACGTCTGCAAACATAGTCAACTGGTGGCCGCTTGAAGGGGATACGAATGACTACGTAAGCTATGCATATGGCGCGGCAAACGACATGGCATACACCTCGCTGAACTATACTCCGCTGTCGCTGCAGCAGGCATACCAGGTGAGCAGGGCATCGATACCAATGACAATAAATGTGCATGGGACTAACATAAACTATAATGTCGGCGTTGTAATATGGAAGTGAAAAACGGAAAAATGAGAAAAGCCGCAGGGCACCGCAATACCAAGGGGATACTCCTCACCCTACTGGTGGTTGTGCTCTTCATACTGATGCTTGGGGAAGTCATAACGTATGTGGTGCTTAACATAAACGACAGCACGCTTGCCCAGTCTGCGGCATCCGCACAAAGCTATGGCTCTCTATCCGCACTGATATCAAAAGATGCAAGCTCATCGTTGCAGTCCAGTCTTGAAAGCGCGGTCCAGGCGATGGTATCGATAGAGGGGAATCCAAATTTGCAGATGAACATACCTGTTAACAATACCGATTACTTCCTGGAATCGTTGATGGGTTCCGGCTCTGTTTATGGAAAGGATTATTCCGGATTTATGGGCCCACTGCTCGTAAGCAATCTAAGCACCGCCTTAAACGACGAGCTGAATCCGTTCGGCGCAAACGTAATAGTAGACAGAGGCACGATAACGGTGTATCAGGGAACTCCATCAACGATAAACGCCACATATACTACGTCAATAACGGTAAACGAAAGCTCCGGCACTTATACCATACCAATACATACGACCGTGGGAATGCCCCTCAATGACACTTTTGACCTGCTCAGCGTAGAGGAACACATCCCAAGCAGGATACTGTTGCAACACAACTATCCGAAAGCTTCCGCTGTGGGGGGCGCGTATGCGATAGGCGGAAGCACGTCTCCGATGATGTTCACGTTTGGAACTGCATTCCTCGCAAAAGGCGTATCGTCGTGCACCAGCATACCGACACAGTTCCAAAATGCGAATTTCATACTTATAGTCAAGGATGGCAGCTCAGTACCGCAGGGCGCGTGCAGCATGGGCGGTCTGGTCGCCAACATACTTCCGTCAACAACTGAAAACGTGCCATTCCTGCAATACGCTCTGACCTCTAACGTGTTCAACTCTATAATCAACGGCACCCAGGTGCTGCTGGACGGCCCCGGGCTTGCGCTCCTGAACGTGTCCTCAATACAAACTGCAATACAGAACAATTACTACTATGCGTCGCCGGACACTCCGTCGTGGGACAATGAAGCGCAGCAGAACAGCGCTCCAGGTACAAACGGCGGAATATTCTCATTCGGTCAAGAGTCAAGGGGGGTTGCGCAGTTCAACGGCATATCGACCGTGGCCGAAAGCTCCGGGCTCGCGTTCATGAACAGCGCCCTTCAGAACTTTACCTTCTCCATCTGGATAAACCCAAGCAAGCCAAACGGCGTCATAGTGGATGAGGTAAATGTGATTGACGGATGGCACGATTCGTGGCTCGAACTTTACAATTCTGGCTTATACATGGCAGTATGGGGCAGGACATCATGCACATTCATAGCAAATGTGCCCGTCAACACATGGACGAATATAGTGATGACCGGAAACGTTGCGCCGTCCACTCAGGATATAATGTATTCGGGATACGTGAATGGCGTCCATATGGCTTCCGGGGGCGGATTCAAGCGCCTAGTTCCAGGCTCTTCGTATGCGATGTCATACATACTTGGCAATCCCGATGGCACGAACTGCGGTTCCGGAGCAGCATTCCAAGGCCAGATGGCAAACTTCCAATTATATAACGACACGCTAAACAAGTATAACGTAAGCGCGCTATATAGAGAAGGAATTAGCGGATTGCCGATCATGCCGCAGAACGACGTGCTATGGTATCAGCTCAATGCGAATGCCAGCGACTTTTCAAACACCATGGACAATGGCGTTCCAACGGCTGTTTCATTCGGCCCGGTCGGCGGCTATGCATCTGGATTAACCATAAGGAAGCCGAGCATCGTCGGAATGACTGTTGCCAGCTTCAATGCGCTGAGCCCGTATGCGAGCTACATAATGATACCGACCAACTCGTTGCCATATTACAATTCGCCAAGGACATTGACCGCCTGGGTATATGAAAAGGCGCTTGGCGGCGACACGAACTGGGGAAGCATATTCAGCTATGGCACGGGCGGAGGCGTCGGGGCGGACTTCGGGCTTGGCAACGTGAACGGACGACTGGACCAATGGGGCAGCTCGGACGACTATGCCACCACATATAACCTTCCGGTTGACAACTGGGTATTTGTGGCTGCGGATTACAACAGCACTAAACAGAGCGCAAATGCGTGGATCGACATGATAAACTCAACCAAAACCCTTGGTTCTGCCTATGCGACTATCCCGAGCAACGCGTACATCGGATTGGACCACTATAACGGCGGGATGTTCAACGGGCTAATAACAAACATACAGATATACAACACCTCGTTGAACTATTCACAGTTGACGCAGCTCTACAGCGAGGGCATCAATGGTGGACCGTTGCCGTACAACCTTTCGGGATGGTGGCCATTGCATGGCAATGCTTACGATTATTCAGGGAGGGGCCAGAATGGCGTATTGTCAAATGTGAATTTCGTGCAGGTGCCGAGCGATTCGACTTCCGATGTCGTAGATGGCGTCCTGAACTGCGGAAACATAAACCAGTGCAGCAACCAGTCCGTTCCCCATCTGTATCTCAGCAATTTGCCCTTGGAAAACGCAGGCCGTGGCTACATGAACGAAACGACATCGCTCGGCCTCATGTCCGCTGCGGTTCCGGATGTCGCTATGATGGACGGCACCTCGGGATTCATATATGCGCAAGATCCTGCCAAATTGCAACTATCGACACTCACCTTGTCTGGATGGGTATATTACAGGGGCCCAAGCATAGGATCCTGGAACTGGATGGCGGCCAAACAGAACGCCTGGGGTGTTGGCGCATGCGGTTCCACGTTGGTTCTATGCTTCTACAACTGGGGCACGCATACCGCATATCAATCCTCCACCGCGCTCCAGGAGAACAAATGGTACTTTATCACTGCGGTGATTGGCGGCGGCACAGAACAGGTATACCTTGATGGCTCGTCCATTTTCAGCGATCCTCTTGCTGTATCTTCACAGGGGAACGATTTTGAGATTGGCTACGGAAACTGCTGCAGCCAGTACCTTAATGGAAGCGTTGCCGATTTGAGCATTTATGGAACCGATCTGACACAGCCGCAGATAATGGACCTGTACCTTAACAACACGGTTCCCGGAGAGGTTCCAGTGTCTTATTGGCCGCTTAGCACCGGCTACAACAGCACAATAAACGTGACGGAGGACGTTTCCGGCGGTGTCAATGGATACCTGTATTCGTCGTCAACGCTGTGTACCGCCAACATGGTCTATAGCGGCCAATGCGGCGTAAGCTTCACCCCGCCATGAACTGCATTTCAAAACCTTAATATAGATTGTCAATGAAGGATTTACAATTGGTGCAGTATGAGAGCTCAGTCCGCAATAGAATTCCTTGTCACGTATTCATGGGCATTGCTTATAGTCACCATAGTAATAGCGATGGTGTTCATACTTGCGGCCCCGTCAAGCAGCTCCACAACAATACCATTCACGTGCAACATACAGCCGCTGCTTCCATGCACCGACGCCCTGCTGACCAGCACGAACGGGATCATTCCGATAAGGTACCTGATAGATTTTCAAAACAATCTAAATGCCCCTATCTATTTTCCCAACAATGCGTTCAATGTGACGACTACTGACATAGGAACGGTTGGCACTAATATAAATTTTGGCAACTGCTATCCGAACTTTGCGCTCCCGGACGACCGCGTAATATGCTACGCTTCCATACCTGGGACCATTGAACCGGGAAGCGGTTCGCAGGTCGTGGTTCCATTCAGGATACAGTACGCCATATGCAGCGGCTCATCTTCGGACAACTGCCCGCAGTCGTATTACAACTCTACCGGCTATTCGACCCTTGGCATATCCGCTGCGACCGGGAATTTCTATTCATTGTCATTTACTTTCAATGATGTCGAAACTGATACTCCTGTAAACGGAATAGTGATATTGAATGGCGTAGCATATGCGCAGGGCGCGAATATACTGCTAACCTCGACAGGTAACTATGTGGCTGTCGCCCAGGGACAAACATCCGGGGAGCTTTTCGTTTCATGGGATGTGGTTCAAACAGGAACTCCTCCGACTACTATATCAAACACGATAACCACGAATACCATACTGGAAGTCGGATCCAACAGCGTGGTGGAGGTTGAAGTGACGAGTCTCGAATGCAATATATGCTTTATATACCGCTCTTCACCTTACTGTCCGCAAGTATGCCCCGTGCTTACCGGTGGCGGCTGCAGTCCCGGTCCAATAGGTTTCTCGGGAGGAAAGTGCATTAAGTAAGACTTTAAACTTTAAAGGCAAGCGTTTTCATTGGCTGCGCTACACGCTTCCAAGCGATGTGAACATTCCAGCTATGATCGTCTTTACCATCGTATA
>JAMCZN010000006.1 GCA_023485505.1 Candidatus Martarchaeota archaeon
AACAGCGACAAGCTAAACTCCGAAAAGGCGAAGATAATAACAGAGGTCAAGAACAAGGCCACGGACATACTCAACAAGTACAGGGAGGGAAAGCTTGACAGATTGCCAGGATACACAAAGAAGGAGACGTTTGAGATAATAACGATGGCGGAACTGGAAAGCGCAAGACACCTAGGGGAGACTGCGCTCAAGAGGGAATCCACAATGGACAACAACGCCTTCCTGATAGGAAGCGTCAAGGCCAAGGGAAGCGTACTCAACTATGTGCAGATGAGCATGTTCCTTGGGCAGCAGTCCATAAGAGGAAAGAGGCCTTCAAGGGGATACGCCGGAAGGGTGCTTCCGTACTTCAAGAAGAATGAGAAGAGCCCCGAAGCCAAGGGTTTCATCACATCTTGCTTCTATGAGGGGCTTAGGCCAACCGACTTTTACATGCATGCGATGGGAGCAAGGGACTCAGGTATGACCAAGTCCCTGGTCACTGCGGTAAGCGGTTACTTGCAGAGGAGATTGATCAACGCATTGCAGGACTTCTTTGTTGATGAAAGGAAGAGCGTAAAGGACGCGAGCGGAAACCTGATACAGACGCTTTACGGAGGGGACGGACTGGATCCGACTATGGAAAGGATAGCAAAGGGCAAGTGAGTGATACTATGGCAAAAAATGAATATGAGGTAGTGCCTGGAGAGGCCGTGGGAGTCGTGGCTGCGCAGTCGATAGGAGAGCCAGGAACCCAGATGGTGCTTAGGACCTTCCACTCTGCTGGAATCGCATCGGTAGTCACAACAAAAGGCTTGCCAAGGATCATAGAGATAGTAGACGCGAGAAAAAGGCCGAAGTTCCCAATCATGCACATATGGCTCCAGAAGAGCATAGAAAAGAACTACGAAAAGGTAAGAGAGATCTGGAGGAAGGTGGAGGAGGTCAAGATATCAAGCATAGTCAAGAGCTTTGACGAGGATTTGAGGGGAGGATCGCTTGTCCTGCACCTTGACAAGGAGAAGCTCGCTTTCTACGAGGTAACCGGAAAAACAGTAGCAAGCAGGCTTGGAAAGCGCGAGGGTATAGAGGTAACCCAGATAGACAGCGAAACGGTAAAGGTAAAGGCGAAGGGTAAAAACACTACACAGTCAAACAGGACGCTTTTTGTCAACATACTTAACACAAATTTTGTGGGAATCAAGGGCATAACAAAAGCCACAATCCAGCAGGACGATAGCGGTGCGTTCTACATAACGACAAGCGGAAGCAACCTCACCGAAGTCATGGAAATAGAGGGAGTGGACAAATGGCACCTTTTCAGCAATGATACTTTTGAAGTTATGAGGGCCTATGGAATAGAAGCGGCAAGGAACATAATCGCCCTGGAGTTGATGGACGTCATAAGGGAAGAGGGCTTTACGGTTGGATTCAGGCATATCTCGCTCGTGGCGGATGCAATGACTTTCACAGGCGCAGTAAGAAGCATAGGAAGGCACGGAGTATCCGGAGAAAAGGAATCGGTATTGGCGAGAGCGGCATATGAGGAAACGGTAAAGCACTTCACAAACGCAAGCGTGTTTGGCGAGAAGGATACGCTCAACGGAGTGGCCGAGAACATAATGATAGGAAAGCAGATATGTCTGGGCACCGGAGTGGTGAAGCTTGCAGTAAGGAGAGAGGACTTGAAGAAGATAAAGCCAAAGGAGGAATGATTTCAGTAATTTTATTGCTTATGATTTGTTTTGTTATTTTGGTGGAACCATGGTACAACAAGAAAGGCCATTTGATCTATTGAACAGGGTGCTCGGCCAGCACGTATTGATAAGGTTGAAGGGTGGAACCCAGATAAGGGGAAAGCTCACCTCTTTTGACATACACATGAACCTAGTTCTTGTAGAAGCGGAGGAGCTTGACGGAGGAGAGGCAAAGGCGAAGATAGGAACGATGCTTCTTAGGGGAGGAAACATCCTTTACGTCAGTCCGGTATAGCCGCAGACGGTTATAGAGACACTATTATGACACCCAACAGCACCATAGCTATGCCTATCAGCTGGTTGTGTGTCGGCTTGTCCTTTAGCCAGACAAGCGCCAGAAGCACAGCGACAACGGCATCAGCCGCCACTATCGGGGTCACTATTGAGGTGAAAGTCTGCGTCACTCCGAGATTAAACGACAATACGGCTATCGCATTCAATATGCCTGCAAGCACTATCAGCTTTGTGCCCTTGCCCTTTGGCACATAAACCTTCCTGTGCTTCCCTATTCCCATTATGAATATGAAAAGCACCGAAACCGTATTGAAGAAGAAAGCCGCAGAAAGCCACCCCACATAATGGGTCAGGTCCGAAAGCAGGAAGTAGAACAGCCCCCAGGACACCATGGTAAGCGCGGCGTACTGGACCCCTTTTGAAAGGTTCTTTGACCTTGCCTTAAGAAGATGATGCAGCTTAAATGATGAAAGGATTCCCCCCATTATTATAAGGGCAATGCCCACAATCGCAACCAGGGTAAGGGATTCGTGGAAAAAGATAACGCTGAGCACTACAGTCACAACGCTCGCAGACGCCGCGATTGGTATTATGACAGACGGATGACCCACCTTCAGGCCTTCATTAAAAGATAATATTCCGAGAACGGATATCAGCGCCAAAACAACTATCAGCAAAACAACATAGTAGCCGGGAATCGGGCTAATCCCAAAGTACAGTATAAGCGGGATAAAGACCAACGATGTCACCAAAAAGTACCAGCCGGATGTCCACACGACGCCAAATTTCTTCACCACATCTGCAAGTATCGCATCCGCTATCCCATAAGCGAACATCGTTATTATGGCAAATACTATCCCAAGCATTAGTGTCATGGATAAACCTCCGGAAGCCCCAATAAGTAAAGAACAGTAAGTTCTAAAAGCTCAACTAAGCAATACATACGCAGACAGAGCAGTCTGATCCTTTTGTGGGCTTGTAGCGTAACGGTAGCGCACCTGCATGGCATGCAGGGGGTTGCGGGTTCAAATCCCGCCAAGTCCACTCAACTCAGCTCACTTTTATGAAATCTCTTCGACGACAAACATATCAAAAACAGGGTTTGAATCCCACGGGGTACAGCCCACTTGAAGTTCATCTCCCAAAAGGTATATTTCTATATATCTTTTCCAGCTTTCGTTAACGAGAATAGAAAGTGAATTATCTTCTTCGAGTTCTTGAAGTTCTTCTACTTCTCGCGTTTTGCATGTTTCTTTTGCTTAGCGCTAGATATCTCTTTTGTGTATATGGGCTAGTTAAATAAGCATCCTCGTATAATTCCATAAAGGTTGTCACGTCAGGGAAGGTGACTTTTTTACCTGCGCGGCCTTCTTCAAATCCAATACCTAGACTGCAATCTGAATTGATGCGCTTTATTAGAGCAAAATCATATATAGAATAACTATTGCTTGTCAATATACCGTGCAATCTCCTAAGTTTATTAAGCGCTTTTGTTGCTTTTGTTTGTATGTCATTAATGTTAGTTATCTTAAATTCAGCGTTGGTGTCAAATTTGTTGAATAGTGTAGTGGCACTTGTGAGATATACTGAATTGTAGTCGAAGATTTTTTCGAATTGATTACGGTTTACAATCAGCATTTTATTGTCTATTGTAACACAATCGATAGCTGGAGCTAAGCCAAGGATATTTGATCTTGATATTTTAAGTGTCCCTCCAGTAATTATATATGCATTGTGCTTGGCCAAAAATTTTGTTTTTGGGTAATATTTGAATACAGAAACAACCTCCCCATTTCTATTTGTAAATCTGAACACAACAAATTTTATCTTTTTTATAAATCGTTCATCAAATGCACCAACTCTGGCAGCAGTGTCAATGTTAATCGTGGCCGCAGTAGGTATATCGCTGATGTTCAATCTGTGTACTTCGTCAGTGCCAAATCCATTTGGACTATAATCTACTATTCTTCTATATTCTTTCAGTTGCACCGCCCTTCTCAGAAAAGCGATTCTGAAAGTTTCTTTAACTTGATTGTCAATAGCTATCGAACGAAGTTCTATCTCGCCGCGAGCTGCATGGATTCCAAATATCATTTTGCCCGTTAATGTAGTATCCTCAAAGTAATTAGCAAGACGCTCAAGTTCCGTTGGCACGTTGATCAACTACTTTCCTATGTAAATATTTGACCCTATCTGTATTACTTCCTTTCGGTTTAGATCACTTCTATCTTCTCTTGAGATGATTATGGTCTCAAGATTGTTTACTTTGCATTTGTATACGCTGAATGTTAGGAGATTTAATGTAGGATTTGTATAAAGCATATCGGAGTTAACGTAGATGAATCCGATTATAAAGAATATTATGAGCACTGCAATATCACTGAATACATCATTGAAATTAACATTGAGAAATGGAAGTAGATAGGTCACGATATACTCTACATTTATTTTGTTTATGTTCTCTACATTTTCAACTCTCGAGTAGGTTCCGCTCACATTTCTTATTGCCATATAGACTGCCAAGAATGCAAGCAGAACTATTATAGTCAAACCACTAAAGAACCAGACAACATCATTATTGGCATGGTTTAATACAATCACTATAATGTAGAGAGGAACATAAGATAACAGAAACAAGAGAATCTTGACTGGTATTGTCAATACGTCTCTGCTGTCTATATTGTTTCGTACAGGCAAGTCATCACATTTTATGCGAACCCTTTGACATATTGTATTTCATCTTCACTTAGCCCGTAACTTTCCAGATCTTTATCGGAAGGCTTTGTAGCCTTTAGTATCTTAGCCAAAACGCCTTCTGCTTTCTCTTTTCTTACTTTATGAACCCAACTTGGGGCGCCTCCTCCATACATTATATCACCAATAATATATGAATGAGAAAATATGTGAAGCTATCTGATATTAGGGAAAGTTTATGTGATTTAGTCGCTATATATTATCAGCGGGTAAGTCCAGATCAGTTTTTGTGCCTTGAGGTGCTCATACACTGTTCGCTGGTTTGGGGCCGCTGCTACTTCTACACACATAAATTTTTAGTATACTGTTGTTAATTACTACCATGAAAAACAGACAACTTGTGAAGCGGATTAAGTCTTGCCTAGCTGATAAACAATATACGATAGCAATCTTCAACAATGGTTCGACTATTGCTGGAACAGAAACAAATGATTCAGACATAGACTTTACGGTTCTTGTCAAGAGCAAAGCCGATGTAAACAGAGCACTTAAATTGCTAAAGACGAGTATAAAATTTGTATTTATTGATCATGGTGTACCTACATTCAAATTTAATGGAAAACGGATAGGTGTTACAATATGGGAGAAGAGAAAAGCAGACTACTTCGTAAATTCTCTTTATAAATCATCTAAAGATCTTCTTGAATGGCAGGGCACCGTACAACACAAAATTGTTGAAGCAATTCCTGTTTATGACCCTGAGAATCTATTAAAATTATATCAAAACAGAGTAAGCAAGTATCCACAGAGAATCCAAAGTGTAGTATATTCTAATGCTATTAACACTCTAGACAGCATTTACAATGGATGGGCATTTAGAAATGAATTCCACTTTGCCTTCGAACTGCCAACCATAATTGAAACAATATGTTTGGCAATCTATTCAAAGAACAGACGCTTATACATGCGCCCTTTCAAAAGAGCACATAAGGACCTTAAAGAGTTAAAACCAAATATCGAGAAAGAAATGTATTTTCTTGTAAGTGGAACAAACTCTAAAAAGAATAGAGATAGTAAAAAACGAGTATTGAAAAAGATAATTAATAAATTGTCTTAATAGCTGCTAAAATATATTGATGTATATAGATATATGCGAAGTCCACATCACCTGACGTGGGCAGAACGCCAAGTCCATGGGGGTCCACGTTACTTCACGTGGAAATCCCTTCTGGTCCATTACACGCTATTGGTAGGTTTCTTATACCCTAGAAGATAAACGAATTTAGTGTGTAGATGATATCTAAAATTTTAAGGTTTTCAGAGCCTTTTGTAAAAGTGCGATATTTAGAAAGTGTTAGAAATTACAAGATTAAAGGCAAAACCATAGTCTATAACATAAGCGAGAGGCCAATAAAAATAGAAAACACATGGCTGAGACCATGGAAGTCATCTATCTTCACTAATGTAATAGTTGCAAGCGCACAGAAACTTATCTGTATTAACGTTAAACCAAATTTTATTGCCCAAAAGTCTTACAAATATGCGATCCTTGCAAAGAAAAAGTGGACACATATATACAAGCTTTATCCATTGGCAAAATTCAAGAAAACGAGTTTATGGAAGTCTGACATTGACAGCGTGGGTAAGCTCAAGTTTTATTTGTGGTTTGCATCGGCAGGTACTGATTGTAGAATCCACAAACATCCACATGACTTTCTAGAGATCCATACCCAAATATTTGGAGTGGGGAGGATGCAAAAATTCTACAAAGAAGATAGGTCTACGCTCTATCAAGAGGTATTCATGAGCCCGGGATACACCCATGAACCTTTCTATAATGATAAGGGCAACTATCCGTGGCATGCTTATTATGCAGATACTGATTGTATTTGGCTTGCTGTAGAAGGAGCGCCGAAGAGGATATAGAAGTATATCAAAGCAATATAAACATACACGAAGTCCACATCACTTCACATGGGCTGAACGCCAAGTCCATCCTATCTTTTATAGAGATCCATAGCAATGGCGCACCCCTTAACAGATTATGGCAATACTTTAAAAAGACACTTGGATTTGCCTTTTACGAAAACGACATGCGCGCGACCGCAATCCTTTTTAAACTCAATTGTTTACTATGTTCACCGTATGGAAACGAAATTCGTTGTTGTCCTCGGTTCTCTTTTGAGCGGCCTGGGAAAAGGGATAGTCACTTCTTCTATAGCAAAGATCCTCTCATTCTACAATCTAAACGCAATGCCAATGAAATTCGACGGATATCTAAATTACGACTGCGGAACCATGAACCCGTTCAGGCATGGCGAAGTGTTCGTGCTTGAAGACGGAAGCGAGGTTGACATGGACTTCGGCACATATGAACGCTTCCTAAACAGGAACATGAATGGGGCGTTCTCAATGACTGGGGGCAAGATCTTCAGCGAGATAATAGCAAAGGAAAGAAGCGGTGGCTTCCTTGGAAGCGACGTCCAGATAGTACCGCATCTGACCAACATGATCATAGAGAAGGTAGAGAGGCTTGCAAAGAATGAGAACCTTGACGTTTTGCTTGTAGAGACGGGCGGAACGGTCGGCGACATAGAGAACAGCTATTTTGTGGAGGCCATGAGGCAGCTCGCCCTAAAGAGGAAGGTCGTATTTATCGATTTGACATACGTTCCAGAGCTTGAAACAGTAGGCGAGCAGAAGACGAAGCCATCACAGATAGCATTGAGAGGCTTAAGGCAAGAGGGGATACAGCCAGACTTCATAATATGCAGGGCAAACAGAAAACTCGATGAAAAGACGCGTGACAAACTTGCGCTGTTTGCAAACCTACAGCGCGAATACGTGATAGACGACAATGATGTAAGCGACATATATGGAATGCCACAATACTTCATGAAACAGAACTTCGACAAGCTGCTGTTGAACAGGCTTGGTCTCGAAGGAAAGGCAATCGACGAGAAGCTCGTGGCAAAATGGGACGACTGCATAACAAACAAATCGCAAAACAGGCCAATAACGATATCGATAGTGGGAAAATACGTGAACTTGCATGACTCATACGCTAGCGTCACGGAGGCATTGAAGCATGCCGCCGTGGCAAACGGCACAAACATAAAGCTCAATTGGTTGGAGTCTGAAGCGCTGGAGGGCATGGATGAAGCCATGGTAGATGATATTCTTTCAAAAAGCGATGGCATTTTGGTTCCGGGTGGTTTTGGAAAAAGAGGGACTGAAGGCATGATCTCAGCAATACGGTATGCAAGGGTGAAGGGCGTGCCGTACCTGGGATTATGCCTGGGAATGCAGCTCATGGTGATTGAATATGCAAGGGATGTTTGTGGGATAAAGGATGCGGGTTCAATGGAGTTTGATAGCGCATGCAGCAATGTAATAGACATGATGGAGGAGCAGAAGAAGGTAGAGAGGCTTGGCGGAACAATGAGGCTGGGAGGATGGTCCGCCGTAATCAGGCCCGGCACCGCTTCGCATTCCGCTTACGGAACAACGGACATAAACGAACGGCACAGACATAGATACGAGGTGAATAACGCATATCTAAAGACCTTTGAGGAAATGAACCTTGTGATAAGTGCCATGGCAAAGAACAACAACCTTGTAGAGATGACCGAATGGAAAAGCCATTTCGGAATTGGGACGCAGGCGCATCCTGAATTCAAATCCAGGCCAGAAAATCCGTCACCATTGTTCAAGGCATTCATAAAAAGCGCAGTTGAACGCGCATCTTCGCACGAGGAACGCGAATCTATAAAGGTTTCAACCTAATTCTAAAACAGCGGTGGTGTGATGAGCGTATTTGAAAAGATAAAGAGGATATTAGACGAACAGAATATCGAATACAGACTCACGGAGCACGAACCGGTCAGGACGAGCGAAGAGGCAGCAAGGATCAGAGGAGTAGATCTCAGGACTGGAGCCAAGGCCATGGTCCTTAAGGCGAATGACAATTACTTCCTGTTCGTCATGCCCGGGAATAAAAGGATAGATTGGAAAAAGGCAAAGCAGCTTCTGGGAGTAAAGGAGGTGAGATTTGCCACAGAGGATGAAGCCGAGAGGATAACTGGCGTAAAAATGGGTTCAGTTCCTCCATTCGGCAATGTCCTTGGCCTGATAACATACTTCGACAGGAGCTTGCTAGACAACGAATACATTAACTTCAATCCGGGAAGCACAACTCATTCAATACATATGAAAAGCAAGGACCTCGCCAAATTGGTCGACCCCATATTTTATGACTAGGATTGGACAGGAGAGACTTGCTTTAATTTATACTGCCTTCCTCTCCACCGTATGTTTTTCATGCTTTTAGCAGCAACAAGATTAGCCACAAACAATATTGGTATGAGTGTTTGTATAAGGAAAAACTCAGGACACTTTTCCTTTAATCTGGAGTGGTTCTTCAATATTCCCAGCATATACGGGACAAGAAGTATGAATAGCAAATAAGAGTACAGCAGACCCAACAATATGGCTGAAACGAACAAAATAAAACTAAGCGAATAAAATGCAATCCCGAAAGGAAGTATCCTATCGTTTCCCATTATTGACAGTGCCGTTTGCCTGTTAGCCCATTCGGCAAAAGTTTTGAAATCATCTGGGGAGTTTACTATTGGTTGTGCCTCTGGAACGTAATAGATTCTAAGCCCTTTCTCCCTCACCATTCTTGTTATGGCAATATCATCAGATAAAGACCTTCTGAATGTCTCAAATGCTTTTTTGTCAATCAACTCTTTTCTGAATGCAAGTGAACCTCCCCACCCAAACCTCAATACTTTTGATTCCATCATGCCCTGGCCCACAAACCCCCATACCAACTTTACCTTAGACCAAAATCCGCCCTTTGGTTTGAAGTATGGAAATGCTGTAGAAAGTCCTATAGACTTGTCCACAAGCGGTTCGACTAGCTTTCTGAGCCAGTCCTTATTGACAAGTATGTCTGAGTCTGCAATGACATATATATCATAGCCGCTCAGTTTTGAAATGGCAGTAGAGAGCGCATTTACCTTTCCACTCCCCAAATTGAATCTTTTGCCTGTTACCAAAACCTTTATTCCTAATTTTCTTGCGACACCAACAGCAGGATCCCCTATGTCATCAACTATCGCAACTACATTATAATTCTTGTAATCCTGGCTCTTTATGGACTTTAGATTATTTTCAAAAGTATAATCTATTCCCTTGCATGGCACCATTACGATTACTTTCTGGTCGCTTTTGCCAATTTTGAACGGCTCTTGCCTGAAACGGACCAGGCTTGCGGCGGTGAAAAACAATGCGCACAAAAACATGAATGTTACGTAAACATATAGGATTACAGCAACGGTAGTAATCATATTATCAATTCCGCTTGTGAATGTATTTAGAAGTTGACACATTTATTAAATAGATTTTCATGGCTAACGTGAAGTTGAATATCAAAAAAGCGGAGCTCAAAGAGGGAAAGCAGGTCAAAGTGACGGCGAACGGAAAGGATGTGCTCCTTGCGCTCATAAATGGAGAGATTTACGCCATTGACGACATATGCTCGCATCGCGGAGGACCGCTTCACAAAGGGCTCCTTGATGGCTTCAATATAAAGTGCCCATGGCATGGCGCGATCTTTGACGTAAGGACCGGAAATGTAGATCCTGCCACAACGTGGGGAAAGCATCAACAGAAATATGAAGTGAGGATAGACGACAACGGCGAGATAAGCATCGACATGTAGGCTTATTGTCCTTTCTTCACCAGCTTCCTGGGATTCAATATCCTGTCCAGTTCCTTCTCCGGCATTATCCTCATTTCAAGGCATACCTGCTTTACGGTCTTGTTTTCATGGTACGCCTTCCTTGCGATATGCGCAGCTTTGCTGTAACCTATATATGGCGCCAAGGCAGTCGCAAGCGACATGTCCCTTTCAACATTTGATTCGAGGCGTTTCTTGTTGGCTTTTATGCCAACAACACATCTTTTTACGAATGTATTTATCGCATTTGACAGTATGCCTATCGAATAAACCAGGTTGTACGCTATCAACGGCATATATACGTTGAGCTCCAGCTGCCCGCTTTCAGCGCTGTATGCTATGGCAGTGTCGTTGCCTATGACCTCAAAACAAACCATGTTTAGCATCTCCGGCATGCTAGGGTTCACTTTTCCGGGCATTATCGATGATCCGGGCTGCACCGCAGGCAGGACTATGTCCCCAAATCCAGATACAGGACCTGAGTTCATCAACCTTAGGTCGTTTGCTATCTTATTGAGCTCTATTGCAAGATCCCTCAATGCGCTGCTCACCCAACTCTCCTCTATTTGATTCTGCTGTATGTCAAAGAAGTTCTTCGCCACTTTGAATGAGCCGTGTGTGTATCTGTTGATCTCCTTTATGACCTCTCTTGAATATTCGGGTGAAGCCTCTATTCCGGTACCGACGGCGGTGCCGCCAAGCGACAGAACGAGCAATGGCCCAATAGACCTTTCCATGTTGTCTATCTGCCTTGATATGCTTGACGAATAGCCTGAGAACTCCTGGCCAAGGGTCATGGGAACGGCATCCTGGAGATGCGTCCTCCCTGTCTTGACTATGGCTGAGAACTCTTTTGATTTCCTGCTCAGCGCATTCTGCAAGTTCCTAAGGGCAGGGATAAGCAGTTCTCTTACCATGAAATAGGTGGTCATGTGCATCACTGCAGGGTATGTGTCGTTAGTGGATTGGGACATGTTCACGTGGTCATGCGGGTTTACCATTTTGTAGTTGCCTTTCTTGCCTTTTAGCAGCACTATTGCCCTGTTGGCAATGACCTCGTTTACGTTCATGTTTGTCGCAGTGCCAGCCCCTGACTGAAACACGTCTATAGTGAACTGGTCTGAAAGCTTGCCGGCTATTACGTCGTCGCAAGCCTTTACCACGGCATTTCCTATCTTGGTATCCAGCTTCCCTGTCTTCATGTTCGCCACAGCTGCGCACCTCTTCAGAATGGCATAATATTTTATGAAAGTGCCGCTTACCATTATTCCAGATATCTTGTAATTATCAAGGGTCCTGGCCGTCTCCGGCCCATAATAGGCATTGTACGGCACATTTACGGTTCCAAGGAAGTCTTTTTCCTTTCTATACTTTGTCATAAAACACACCAATCATTTCTTAATGTTCCTTTTTGCAATCTCACTCTTTATAAGCTGTATAGCCAGGGCGGGGTCTACGGACTTGGGGCAAACTACGGAGCATGCGCCAGCAAACTCGCATCCCCACGCGCCGTCAACCGAATCGAGGTATTCCAGGCGCTTGCCGTTATCCTGGTCCCTCGAATCCGCAATGTATCTGTATGCCTGCGCTATGGCCTGCGGCCCCAGGAAGTCTTTCTTCGTGTTTGCCACTGGGCACGCGTCCACACAAAGTCCACACTTTATGCACTCC
>JAMCZN010000030.1:0-1074 GCA_023485505.1 Candidatus Martarchaeota archaeon
GCCCTTTCCGGTTATGTGCATGAGCAGTGATGCCTTGCTCGGGAAGACGCCGCCTTTTACAAGCCTGTAGAAACCCTTGTACATCTCGTTGTCTATAGTCTTGTCGTTTTTGAGCGCCGCAAGAAGCCTTCTCTGGGCCCTTACCTTTTTCTTGTAGTCTATGCTAGCCCTTGCCTTCCTTGTGCCGTGCTTGCTTCCCGTGCCCCTCTTTCTGCCCTCATGGCGCTTTTCCCTGAGTTCCTTTGAATACCTGCTGACATTGCGCTTCTCCGCAATCGCATAAACGTTGCCCTCCTTTATAAGCTTCCTGACATCTTCCCTCGTGATTGCCTTCTTTGCGTCCTCTACGCCGTTGATACCTATCCTTATGCTGCTGACCCCTCTATCAAGAAGGTCAGCTGCGATTCTCTTTGTAAGCTTTATGCTCATATCCTTACACCATTGGTTATCCTTACCTTTGCTTCGTCTGCCACTTTCTGAATATCCTGCCTTTTTCTTTTTGAAACACCGGCAGCTATCGTGAAATCGTAACCTGAAATATCCGGGTTCCTTACCATTTCCCTGAGCTCGTTTGCGTTGTGAACAACAAGGAGCCTGTTTCCGCTGGCCCTTACTCCGCGTATCGATTCGGGATTCCTGTAACCTATCGTGGGCTCTGCTCCCGCAAAGGCGAACTTGATCCTTTTCTTGTTCGTTTCACCACGCTGCTTTCTCCAGCGCGCCTTCACTCGGCTCCTGCTCTTTGTCCCGTAGTTCGGGATATTGAACTTCGGATGACCCTTCTTTTTTAATGCCATAATCATTACCAATTTTATTTTTTGTTTTTTATCTGACTCATTCTAGAGGAGTGTAGAGCCCGTCCTGGAATACGCGCACATCCTTCTTCCTTATCCTGCATGCTTTCCTAAGGTTCGCCTCCGTCTGGGTGACATCTTCCATGTTGACCCCATAAATCCTTACAAGCTGGCCCTTTACCTCTACTTTCGTACTGCCCCTTATAACCGCCATCCTTGGAGCCCTCTCCCCTATCAGGTTTTTTATCTGAACGGTATTGCCCTTCGCTTCCACAGTCAT
>JAMCZN010000030.1:1084-11363 GCA_023485505.1 Candidatus Martarchaeota archaeon
GTTCTTGATGTGCTTGGCAAAAGAGACCTCCGCCATCATCGCCTTCTTTGCAAGCTTCTTAGTGCCAACAGGATTTATCACTACCTTGTTCTGCTCCTTTGTAACCTTTATCAGCGCATCGTTGAAGCTCCTTACGTTAGTGCCAAGGCTTCCTTTCGTCTCTATCGTGTTGCCTTTTATTTCGATTTGCACTTTTTCTGGGATTTCAACGCTCTGCAAATTAAACACCTTTAATATACATATGCCACCAGCCTTCCGCCGATGCCTTTTTCCTTTGCTTCCCTGTTTGTCATCATTCCCTGTGACGTCGACATTATCAAGACACCGAAGTCCTTGCTTGGTATGTACCTTGTCTCATATTTCTGGATTTCGTTTGTAGTTACGGCCGTCCTTGGCTTTATTGTGCCTATGTCGTTTATCCTCCTTACGAGCTTTATCTTTAATTTCTTGAACTTCCCATCGCTTACCTCCTCGAAGTCCCCTATGTATGACTCTTTCTTCATCACGTCAAGTATGGCTTTTATGAACTTGGTGTACTGCACAGTGCACTCTTCCCTGCCCACGTTTTCGTGTGTCTTTATAGTGTTAATCGCATCTGAGACTCTGTCTACCATAGTATCACGTTTTCTTTATCCATATTTCTTGAAGCCGATGTCAGCAGCGACCTCCCTAAAGCATCTTCTGCATATGTAGAGGTTGTGCGACCTTATCAGTGCCCTTGCGTTGCCGCATAGCCTGCACTTCCTTATTCCTTTTCCCTTGAACTTCTCTTCGGGCTTCACTTTCATGATCTCACATTAATTAAACGTTAAACATAATCAAACAAATTCTACCTTGTACTCCTTCTTCATGTAATCCTTTATCTCGTCCCTTGTTACGACTCCGTGCTTCTTCGGAATCTTTGATACCCTTATCTTCCTTATCTCGACCCTGCGGCCCTTTCTCTGGAACGTAATGTTTACGTTCATTCCAAGCATGCCTATCTTTGGATCGTACTTGACTCCTGCTATGTCTATGTATTCCCTTATCCCAAAGCTCAGGGAGTTGTTTGAGACGGAGCTCTCCTTTAGCCTGCTGTCTATCGCATCAAGCATCTGCCTATCTTTGGATCGTACTTGACTCCTGCTATGTCTATGTATTCCCTTATCCCAAAGCTCAGGGAGTTGTTTGAGACGGAGCTCTCCTTTAGCCTGCTGTCTATCGCATCAAGCATCTTTGTCGCTATTGGCCTTATCTCCTTTCCCCTTATGGTGACAAATGCGCCTATCTTCTGGCCCTTTGATATCTTGAATGCAGGATTTCTCTTCTTTGAGTATGCGTCTGCTGGCTTCCTTCCGGTGACTATCTCGAGAAGCCTTTTTGCGTTGTGCTGTATGTTCTCATCGCTGCCGGTGCCCATGTTTATCACGAGCTTTTCGACGTTGATGGCTTTCATTGCAGACATTTTTTCACTTTTATAAATATTATATTATCAGGCTGTTACCATGATGTTCTTCGTAAGGGTCTCAAATTCCTCCGTGTTTGACTTTACAACTGCGCTAGACACCCCCTTTTCAGTCCCTTCCTTTATCGAGGATACCTTTCCGGATGTGCCGACGTGCACCCCGTCTATGACGACGCATGTCGCGCCGACCTTCATCGGTATTACCTTCTTTATCGCGTGTTTTGAATCGATAAGTATCGAGTCGTTGACCTTTATGTCGTTCTTGGACTTTATCGTACTGCCGTCGTGCAGCCTCACCATTATCTGGTTCTTTGCCGCCTTGTACTTTCCTATCACCTTGAACAGCATCGCATCGTAATTTGGTTTTACCTCCTCGAACTCTACCTTCGAGTATTTGTTTATCTTTATGAAGTATGCCTTGCCGCCCTTTATCTCAACTATGTCATTCAGGCCGACAGGATAAGCCGCGTCTCTTATAACATTGCCATTGACGAGCACTGAGCCTTTCCTTATTATGTCCTTGTATTCGCCGGACGTCTTTGCCAGCCCGAGCTTCTTCAGCGTAAGGCCAAGCGATATGCACCTTTGCAGCGAATGCCTTCCGGGCATTGGCTTCATTATATACTTGTAGTGTTTCCTTTCTATCGCTATGAATGTAGGCGAAGCCAATCCGCCCATGTGCCTGCTAGAAGCTTTGTTTGCCATAAATATCACTTGATGCCCTCAACCTTTGCGGTTTCCGGCGGTTTCTGCGGTGCCGGATGCTGGTGTTGCGGTGGTTGCTGTTGTTGCGGCTCGCTCTTTTGCTCTGTGGCCGGCTTTTCCTTCTTCTGCTGCGGCTGTGGTTTCGGCTGCACCGCGACCTTGAGCTTCGCAGCCCTTATTTTATCCGTAAGATTGAGATCTGTAATGTAAACGTTGCTCACGTTTACCTGTATTCCTGTCTCTTTTCCCTTCCTGGTCTTCCTGGTCACTCCCTCTATCATTATCCTTCCGCTCCTAAGGTTTACGGCAGAGACCTTTCCGGAAGAGCCCCTCTTTGAGCCCGACATTATCTTTACGGTGTCGCCCTTGGATATCTGTACCGTGCGCTTTGCGAGATTGAGCTTTTTCCTGAGCTGCTTGTCTATATGAGCATGCAGGAAGTGCTGCCTCTGGTGCAAAGGCGCAGTGTACCTGAATCTTCTTTGATTTCTTGGCTTTCCGCTCTTAATCATTCATACCACTCTTGATGCGATACCCGCAAGCTTTATGTAGCGTTCTACTACCTCTCTTGCCATTGCCCCCTTTACCTCCGTCCCTACGGAGAGGTTTGCATCTGTGATGAGTATCGCCGCATTGTCTTCAAATCTGACCCTAATGCCATTGGCCCTTCTCATCGGGCTCTTCTGCCTTATTACGACTGCCCTTACCTTTTTCTTTATGTATGCGGGGGAACCGCTCTTTACGCTGGCCATGACTATGTCGCCGATGCCAGATGAAGCCATCCTTCTGTGACCTCCGCCCTTTCCGAGCTTGTTTATTATCATAATAGTCTTGGCGCCGCTGTTGTCAGCGCATGTAAGTATTGAACCTGGAACAAGCGTCTTTGAAATCTTTGTTGATACTCCCTTCATATTACGCACCTCTCTTTATCACTTTTGTAACCACGAATGCCTTCGTCTTGCTCAGCCTTCTTGTGCCTGAAATCCTGACATGATCCCCAACCTTCGCGTTCATGCACGGAGGATTGTGGGCAGGCACCCTAGAGTTTTTCCTGAGGGACCTTTCGTACTTCTTTAGAAAAGTAGTATAAGCATGTTCCACTATGATGGTCTTTCCAAGCTTGTCGCTGACGACTATGCCTTCCACGCTGTATCCGTGGGTTTTCAGCGACCCATGTATAGGGCATTTCGAATCGGTGCATTCCATCGTAACACTTCGCATTTCTTGCGCAATGATATTATCTTGAGCGCAAAGGCATCATAGACGCCTTCTTTTATAAAACTTCAGGCCTTTTTCAAGACGCTCATAACTCCTGAAGTTTATCTCTTCTCCTTTGACAAGAAAGACTTGCTTTCCTTTCCGGAATTTGAATGTAGATATATTCTTCACAACCCTTTTTAAGCCTTTCGATGTTTCCAGAACAAGGGAATTCCTGGTCTCATCAACAACAATGCCCCTTATGCCCTGCTGAAACTGGTCGCTGCTGTTAGTTACCTCGCAATCCAGCCCTATAAGCTCGTGCAGCACTATCGTCTTGTTGTTCAGAGACATAAAGGAAACCGTTTTTAGTTGCAATTGCTTGCTTACCTTATTATTACCCTGTCGCTTATGTTTGTTATCCTGTCTATGTCATACTTTAGCACATTTCCATAGTCGGTCTTGACAAAGAGAAGCCCGTGCTTGCTGTCCACTTCGGTGACCCTTCCTATGTAAGCGCCTATGTCGTTTATGACCTGCTTGTCCTTCATCTTCGTGCGCCTTACCGCCCTGCTCCTAAGCAATGTGCTGATCTTTGCTATGGCATAACCGGCTATAAGAGAAGCAACGCTGTAAGCGAGGAACTGCGAAAAGTATATCTGGCCTATAATCCATGCGGCGGCGAAGTACAGGAGCGCTATTGCTATTATGCCGTATCCGACATAAGTGCCCTGCGCTATTGCCCTGTATTTCATCCTCTTGCTCTCCAGATCGACTATCCTGCCAAGCAGGTACATTATAGCGGATATCGGCAGTATTAGGAGGAATCCCTCCAGGCCGTATGATGCAAGCGAAAGCACGTCTATTCCACGGTTTCCGATGGCATTTACATACGTGCCATATCCGACTATTATGGCCACAAAGAAGAACACTATGGAGGCCATGTAGAAGATAAAGCTCATCCTATAGATGCTAAAGCCAAAGCCCCTGAAAGATTCGATGAGCGAATTCTCAAGCCCAAAGCCCTTTACCATAAGATATGCCCCTATTATTATCACAGGAGGAGCCCATCCGTAATCGAAGTAGTAACTTACCGCGAAAAGCAGAAGCAAAAGCGCAGGTATTCCGAACACTATCCTTGCATAGTGCGGCTCCTTCAGCTTTTCTAGAAGCGTGAAATACGTGTTTGAGAACTGCTCAGCCTGTTTCATCCTCACTACGTCTACGCTGTTAACCTTTATCCTTGACTTTAGTATCGGAAGTATCCTGGTATCGCTGGCCCCGTCAGTGACAAGCACGCACGAATCCGCCCTGAACTTTTCAAGGACCATGTCCAGCTGCCTGGCCATCTCCGAATCCGCGACCCAGCCCTCTTTCTCTGCGCCGGTCACTGCAACTACCGCTACCGAATAACCCCTCTTCTTGAGCTCGTCGTATTTCCTCACCGCCTCGAACATTGCGTTCGAGTCGCTATCCTGTGGATCCGCAAGCGCCAGACGCGCGGCTGCCTTCAGCATAGCATTCCTCCCCACTATGGGCCCTGTAAGCTTGGTCTTCCTGTATAGGTCGTTGTCTATATCAACAGAGAGCACAAGCACACGTTCTGCCATGAGAATACTACCCCAAAATTCCTATATAAAGATTGTGCCTAACGCCATAAAAATCTTGCCATTGGGTTAGGTATATCAGGTAGTGCGATATGTCCGCTATCTGCTAGCAGCCATGGCAGATGCGGTTAGTCATTCCTTTGCCACATATTCGTTGATCCTTTTCTGGATGAGCAGGTTCTTCAATAGCTGGCTGTTGCGTATCCAGTCGTTGACCTTTATGTCGAGCTTTCCGGCTATGAGTGATAACATTTCCTTCGTGTTGTGGACGGCTTGTGGCTTTGTAGACAACGTCTCTCTTACGTGCTCCCTGACGTTCCAGACGCCCACTGGCATCGTGTAGCCGTCGTGCACCTCCCTAAGGATCAGCACCATCGCCTGCTTGTTTAGTTCCTTGAGCTTCTCCGTAACTGCAAGCCGCGCCGCATAATAACATCCGCCAATCTCGGCATATGTGCTCCTTCCCTTGTAACCCTCATAAGACCCGAATATGGAGATGTTCTTTCCATCTTCGTTCCATATCGTCTTCGGCCACCATGCCTCTATCGATTCATATTGCCAATTTCCGGGTATGAAGAATATCAGCCACCTGTTGTCCAGGGCAACGTTGCTGAATGCGTATATGCTGTCTATTACGTCAAGGTCCTTTACCTCTGCCCTGTTTCTCTTCGATATCGTGTCGTCAACAGCGGTGATACTCCACCTTGTCGGGACAAACTTCCTGTTGTTCTTCAAACCAAACAGTCCAGCCGAAAGGCCCCTCTGTATCTTCGATACGTTGATGCCCTTGTCATAAAGCTCTATGACGGATGTTGCCGCCTTGGCTGCATCATCCATGTAATATTTCTCTATGTTCCTGTCAGCCCTGGTATTGTAAACGGAAAGGTCCTTTATCTGCGCGCTCGGCCCATACGGCTGCACTTCGTCCCTGAACTCCAGATTTACAAACGGTTTCTTGAGAAAGGAGAGCTCCGCTTCCGCAGGTCTATCGGCAAGCGCAAGATCCCTTACCTGTTGCTGTATGCGCCCCGTCTCCACATCTGCGACCTTTGAAATAGTCATTCCTCTTACGAGGCTCGACCTGAATTCAACTATCTCCTCTATTGACAGGCTCCTCCACCTTTCAGGGGTGGAAAGCAAGGAGGTATCGCCAAATTGCGGCGGGACAAGGGGGCCTATGCTTACGTTAGGATAGCCGAACCTTCCTATGAATATATCAGTCGGAGACGAACCGCCTATGCCAAGCTCGTTCATCATCGAGACGGTCTTTACCTTGTAGTAGTACCTGAGCATTCGCGGATCGCGCATGTGCTTGTACACTATGTCCGACCTCTTCACGTTGGGCTGGCTCTCCTGAATTCCGTTCATCATATGGCATTGGATTGCAAGATATTAGTAGTTATTGCAAATTTGGATTTACGCACTTTCCTGCTTCTCCTTTTGATCGTTTTTTCGCTTTGTCTTCCTAGTTATCGGAAGTTCAAACCAGAAAGTGCTGCCCTTTCCCGGACCCTGCGATTCGACAGATATCTTTCCGCCATGGAGCTTTATTATGTCCCTGCAAATGGACAGGCCAAGACCGGTCCCCGCTCCCGGTTGCTGGACAAGGCCCTTCTTTGTCGCCTCGTAGAACCTTTTTCTGAAAAGCCTTTTCTTGTCGTCTTCGCTTATCCCTATCCCGGTATCTTCTATGCTGCATCTTATCGTTGACCTGGTCCTCTTCTCTATCTTTACGGTTATGCCGCCCTTCTCCGTAAACTTGATCGAGTTGCCTATCAGGTTGACAAAAACCTGTATCAGCCTGTTCAGGTCTGCGTTTATCGGCGATACGTCGTAACCAATCTGCCATTTGAATTCCAGTCCCTTGTTCTTCGCGGATTCTTCAAGGGCCTTGATGCTCGGGTTGTTCGCCATGTTCTTCAGGTCGACCTCTTTGTAGTCGAGCTTGACCTTTGTGGCGTCGCGCTGCGCAGCATCGAGCTTTGCGGCATCAAGCACTTGCTGTATTATCAGCATCAGCCTTTCAGCTTCCTGGAGAGTGGTCTGCAGATAGCCCTTCTGCTCATCGTTCAACGGCCCGAATTCTCCATCGTAAAGCAGCCTTGAATAGCCCTTTATGCTGGTAAGCGGAGTCTTGAGTTCATGAGATATGTTGTATATGAACTGCGACTTAAGGTCCCCTTCGCTTTTCAGCCCTTTTATTTCGCTTTCGGTCTTCCTCATGCGGCTTTCGGTGTCGCCAAGCCTTCTCTTTGTCGCAAGTTCCTTTATCAATATTATGAATTCCCCCTTGGATTTGTCGCCGCTTATTGCCCTTATCGAATGGGTGGCAGGCACCTGCCCGCCCTGCTTTGAGAACAGGTTTATGAAGGAGTTGTCCACTTTTCCACCGTTCCTGACATAGTTGATATCCCTGTCAAGTATGTCCTGCTCCAGGTATAGCAGCTTTACGTCCTTGCCCTGCACCTCGTCTTTGCTGTAGCCGAGTATTGCTTCCACTGGCATATTGCTGTCGCGTATTATCCCGAATGAGTCTATCCTGAACACCAGGTCGGATGTTGCGCTCAGGAAGTCCTCGAAATCTGACGTCGCCTTTGCGGCTTCGAACTCCGCATCGGCATCGACGAAAATGAACAGGTATCCATCGATTGTTTTCTTGGATATGTAGCGCATGTGCTTCAGTCTGCTGCCAATCTCCATAGTCACGCGGCCCGTTGAGCCTTCCGGATTCGTTATTTCTTTCTGGAATTTTTCCCTTTCGACCTTGCTGGCCAGCTCCACAAGGTTTCCGCTTTCAAGAACAGAGTTTGAGTATCCGAGAGAATCGGACTTTGCGACTATCGAAAGTATCTTTAGATTCGCATCGGTAAATATCATATACGCGCCACCGGCTTTTGTTATCGCGTCGTCTATCATCTCGTATCTGAACGCCTCGGTTATCTCGTTTGCGGTTATGTGCAAAAGCTTGTCGTTTATCTTGCTGGAGGTTATCGCGTATAGGTTTTCATTTCCGTTCAAGCCATGCGCTATCTTCATCTTTGTGCCATTTGACAGATCGAGTAGCTCCTTGAACCCGGTGCCAAGTATCGCGTCTATCTTCCTCATTTCCGGCACCGAAAGGCTCAGCGCCTTTATTGCAGATTTGTTGAACTTTATAACGGAGCCGTCGTCCCCTATGATAAGCTGCGGAACCACGTTGTTGAATGCGGCATCGAAATATGTTGCGAGCCTTATGCTTCTTCCGAGTTCGCTTTTGTACATGAGCACATAGCTCATGTAAGATGCACCTATTGATATCCCGGCTACGAGATCGGAACTGAATTTGTTCTCTACCTTTGAAGCCATGCCAAGGACGGATACGACTTTTCCGTCTCCAATCAATGGTATCGCGGCGTAGCTCTTGAAACCCTGGTTCATGTACGCTATGAGTTCGGGGAATGAAGAGTATTCGCTGAGCTGGTTATCTACAAAACTCTTCTTCGTATTGGCGACAAAACCCATCAATGCGGCAGAATCCATGTTCTTTACCGCATTGATCTCGACTTTCTCTATACCGAATATGTCTGACACTATTTTTGCAAAGCGGGTAGAGATCTCGCTCTCGCTTGTGGAACTTACCGCCATCGGGATTATGTCCGATAAAAGCTTGCTTATAACGATGTCCTGTACCATGAAATCATGCCGGGTCACCAACTTAGACAAACTGGGAAGGTGTAGTTAGTCAATTAGAGAATAGCAGAAAAACTATTTAAACGTATTTTTGAATTTTTAAAACGGGAGTACCATGAGAAAGGGTGTGGATCTTCTAAAAAGGGCGGTGCGCGACTATGAACTGGCGCGCAAGTATAGGGATGCGAAGGAGTATGTAACGGCATCGATACTTTACCGAAAGGCCACTGAAAAGGTGCTCAAAGCCCTCTTCATGAAGAGCAGCAAGAAGACGCCTCCAAGCAACGCGACTATAGAATACCTGGCGGAAAGGACACAGCTGCCAGAGGACATGTACAACGGGATAGTCGAGATGCCTGACGAGACCACTGAGCTCTTCGAGGATGAAGGACTTGCGGAGTACGACGACGTGGAGCAGACGCACATGGCAGAAGAGAAGGAGTACAGCAGGACTATGGTAAAGCACGATTTGGTGAGAAGGCTCCTGGACTATGCAGAAGCTAACATCTAAATATTGAGCTTCACAATTGCATGCGTCCCGCTAGATTTTCTTATCTCTGTTGACGTATTAGTTGATATTATGGAAGCGAAAGAACTGTTCCCGAATGTCTACAAGATAGACGGAAGGCTTGCCACAAAGAATCTTGTCAAGGGCAACCGGGTATATGGGGAACAGGTCTTCAATCTCAACGGCGCAGAATACAGGTCGTGGACGCCTTACAGGAGCAAGCTCAGTGCAGCCATAATGAATGGATTAAAGACTTTTGAATTTGATAACGGAAGCAGCGTCCTTTACCTCGGCGCCGCAAACGGCACGACACCGAGCCACGTGAGCGACATAGTAGGAAAAACTGGGAAGGTGTACAGCGTTGAAATGTCAAAGCGCAGCATGAGGGATTTGCTTGAGGTGTGCGAAGAGAGGGCCAATATGCTCCCCATACTTTCGGATGCCAGGGACATAGACAGCTACTCGGATATCGTCGGAAAGTGCGACATAATATACCAGGACGTATCCGCAAGAGAGCAAGCGGAGATACTCAAGAAGAACGGCGCGCTTCTCAAGAAGAACGGCTATGCCTATTTCGTCATCAAGTCGCAGAGCATAGATGTATCAAAGGAGCCAAAGTTAGTTTACAAAGAGGTATTGGAAAGCCTTGAGGACGCTTTTGATATTGTGGAAAAACTTAGCCTTGAGCCATACGATACCGCGCATATGTTTGCGGTACTGAGAAAAAAATGAAAAGCATTAAAGTAGAAGACTTTTATTTATTTACTTGCAGTAGGTACTGTTTCTATGGAAAACATAACTCCATTGGTGCTTCAAAAGGGCAAGGAGGTGCGCGGTAGGGAACCAAGACAAAAAAGGCGCACGCCGATAACGCAAAAGGACATACTGGCATACAAGAAGGACATAGATGCCCTTGGCCTGACCCAAAGGGCGGTGTGCGAATACTGCGGCAATGAGAACATTGCGGACAAAGACGTCTGGATCTGCTTCTACTGCGAAAGCGTAAACTATTCGGCCATACTTGCATTGAGGTCGCAGGATGCGGAGCTCATGAACATCGTGACAAGGATGAACGGATTCGTCAGTGAGGGAAATTATGGCGAGGCGATAAACGAGCACAAGAAGCTGTTCGACAAATACAACGACCCT
>JAMCZN010000029.1:0-9416 GCA_023485505.1 Candidatus Martarchaeota archaeon
TCGCAGCAGAAGTGGCAGTTAAAGATAGCATATACTGGAAGCAAGCAAATATGAAACAACCCATTTCTGTAGAAAAGATGAATGAGTTCACAGGATTGTTGGAACATGTCGCAAAAAGAATCGAAAAGTTCAAGACCCTTTATGAAGAGATTCTGTATGTGCCGTCGCTTTATGGTTTGAGTGGTGGACCGTATCGCGGTAGTATAAGAAGTGATCCGAACTTGGAGAAAGTGCCGGAATGGCACCTATTGATAAAGGAACTCAAAGAAAAGGCGGAAAAGCTCTACGCTGATGTAAAAAGATTTGAACCATCATTAAAGGAGGCTGAAGAATCCATAGATAGAATAGCTAAAAACCCCAAGTATATGGGGCCTCTATATGCAGAAGTATGGATTCCAGATAATGACCCAGATTTGCAGAGGCTAACAGATGCATATATGGATTTCAGGACAGAATATGCAAGAGTTTTTGTTATACCTAATTACTTGGAACAGGTAAGAGAGGTTGGACCCATAGATATCGACCGCACCAAGCTGCTTAGGGCAGTGGTTGAGCACCAGAGTGAGAGATTGGATGCAACGGCAAGAGATGCCAAGCAACCAGATGCACCAAAAAGGAGCGGTGTGTTGTATATGTGAAACAGGAAACATAACCTTAATATACCCCTTAGCCCAATAATTATGGGGTTTTAAAAGAGTGAAAGCAATGATAGGAAAAGACGTTGAATCAGAGGATTTTGTATCTATACACGAAGTGAAAAAGGTACTGGAAGAAAGGAAGAAGCAGAAGGAGCTCACTTATGAGCAGCAGTTGGCTTATGACCATGCTAAGAAGTTCTCCTCTCTTGACAAGTCCTCTGAAGATAAGATAATCAAGGCTCTCGCAGCGCTTGATGTAAAGGGAAAACCGGCTATAAAGATAGTGGATGTATTGCCAAAGAACCTCATGACATTGAAGCAGATACTTGCGCATGAGAACAGGAACTTCTCTGATGCGGAACTAGAGAAGATAATGGCAATAATAAAGGAGAATGTTTAAGTTAATATATTGGGTTTTATGATAGAAGTTGGTGCAACAATATGCCTATCGAGGAGAAACGTGAGGAATACGCAATCGTGCTTGACTTCATGCATGCCGGGAAGTCATTTTCCGGCAGGTCCGAGCCAGTAGCGCAGCTCATAGGCGAGGAATGGTTCACACTTCTTGAGGCTGTTCCTAAACAAGAGGTATCCCTTAAGAGCGGGGAGCGCGTTTACATAGGGAAGGATGAGAGAGACAAGATATCCCTCATAAAGTCAAGGATATCCTACAACGACCTTACGCAGACAGCGAGGAACGAACTTCAAGCGATAGTCACAACGATAGTAAAGGACCACGAAAAGAAGTTTGTTGACATGTTCAACAATGCAGGCCCATTGAACATAAGGGAGCACTCCCTTGAGCTTCTTCCAGGGATAGGCAAGAAGCACCTTGGAGCGATACTAAAGGCGCGTGAAGAAAAGAAGTTCGCAGATTTCAACGACATCACCACTAGGGTTACCCTAATGCAGGATCCCATAAAGCTCATTACAGACAGAGTCATAGTGGAGCTGATGGGCTCGGAGAGGTTCTACATATTCACAAAGCCTTATGTAAAGAGGGAATTCGGAGATAGGAGAGGAGGAAGATACTGAGTGATGGTTTGAGGCCCTATACGTTTGGTGCTTATTCTAAATCGGTTGAAAACAGTAAAAATACGATTCTGCAACAGTACATGAAAGCCGAATATGATCTGCTTTCAGCTATTTATGACAAAAAAGACAAGACGTTCATCGACCTTGGTGCTGGTTATGGTAGGTTGCTCCCACTCTTAAGTGAAACTGCAAGAAACGCCGTAACAATTGATATAAATCCCGAGATGTTTACCGAACTGAAAAGAATGGCTATGGACCATAGAAACTGCATGGCGCTTGAGGGGAACATGCAGGATTATGAACAGCTTTTAAATGGGCTGGATATCAAAAAACCTGTTGTCTTACTGATGCAGAACACACTCGGCACATTGGAATCGGTAGACAGCTATTTAGATGCATTAAATGTGATGAAGGAAATCGCAAAGAGATACGATGGAGAGATTGTAATCTCACTATTATGCAAGGAGGAATTGAAACACTTTGGGATCCAATTATATACAGAAATAGCGCCTATGACAGGAACACCTGACTTGAAAAAGACGGACTTTGATAAGGGATTGCTTGTAACAAACACTGGCTATGTCTCAAAATGGTGGTCAAAGGATGAAAGGAAGCAGATACGGGATTTCTTTGGTGGGAGGCTGCTCAAAGAGGTAGTTACGGATAACTATCATATAATGAACATCAAGCCTTAAGCAGTAGTCTTTGCCTCTTTGGACTGGTCCTTCGCATCTTTTGCCCTTTCAAGGTGCACTGCAGGCACTATTACCTGCCTTTTTGCGGACATTATCTTTACGCTTACCACGTAAGAGGAGCCCCTTCTTTCTATCACAGTACCTATCCTTCCTCTGTACCTAGGGTGTGGTATGTTCCTGAAGTTGCCTTTTGGCACTATCGCAACCTTGTCTCCCACTTCGAAGCTCTTAACATAAGCGTTCACGCTAAGCGTTGATGGCTTGTGATGCCTTGCCAAGTGCCTCGTCTTTCCAACGAAAAGCCCATGTGATCTTTTTGTCATGCTAAACACTAATTATATGGAAAACAGATTTAATCAGTATGCTCCTCTATAAAAACCTTTCTAGTATATTTAAGGCGCAATATATTTATAGATTTGTTACACCATATAAGCGGTGTATTTATGGCTGAAAGACCGGTCCGAACCCCTCACAAGCATGTTGTACTAAAACCAACTTACCATGTAGAGAACATTGTGGCTAGCGCAGATTTGCAGATAGATCTTGATCTTTACAATCTTGCAAAGATCTCGCATGACATAGACTATGAACCCGAACAGTTCCCCGGTGCCATCTTCAAGGTGCACGAGCCAAAGGCTGCGCTTCTGCTTTTCAAGAACGGAAAGATAATATGCACTGGCACAAGGACCACTGCCGACGTAAGAAGAGCAGTCAACCAGGCTGTAGAACTCATTAAAAGGTTCAGGGCATCTTCAAAGAGCAGGGCTCTTCCAGCGACGAAGTGAGTTACGTCTCTTTTTCCTTTATCGAGAGACAAAGGCGAAAGGTATTTATATAGTACGGTTTTAATAATTAACGCACGCTTTATGCGTATTCTGTAACAACCCTATTCTCATCCACCCGGGGCGTATGATTTCATACGCCTCCCCATTCTTTGGGTTTTTGATTTTTTAGAATAATAGCTACAGCACTGAAAACCTAGGTAATCGATTAGATATACTTTTTTATGTCATCCTTCGTTAGCCCAACATCGTCAAGTATCTTGTTCAATATGCCGGGCTTCAGTTCGGAGTTATGATAAGGCACCGTAGTGTATCTTACCCCGTCAGTTAAGAATACGTGACTTCCCTTCTGCCTCAGTACTTTAAATCCAAAATGCTTAATAAGTATTTTAATTAGTTTTGAATCCTTTATAACAAGATACTTGACGATGTTGGGCTAACTTTTATGCCCGCACTTTTATGTCATGCTTTAGTTTCTTCATCTCCAAAAGGCCTTCGATTGCAACTTGTATTGCCTCTTCAAGATTCTTTTTTAGTTCCTTGAGTGTTTTAGCCTGTGTATTAACGTGTAGAGATTGTATCCTGGCAATATAAACACCATCTTCTTTCCAAACTTCTAATCCTTGCATAAGTATCGCTTAATATATGGACAATAGGCTATATATGCCTTATCGTGTTTAGAAAAGAAATTTGTATCGTCTTTAAGCCACTCCCACTCATCGTAAACTATATATATTTCCTAAAAGTAATGTTCTAAGTGATAAAATGCCAGATACGACTGAAAAACAAATTAAAAGATCGCCAGCTTTGGTGCACTTTGAACAGGCGAGATTGGAATTCATGCTGTTGCAAGGGAGAAAGTTGCTTAATGAAATGTATAAGAAACACGGAAAACCTTCAGGGTTTGTCGACTCTTCGCTGTCTCTGCTGGACCATGCTGCCAAAGGATGGGGCAATAGATTTACCAGTACAGATTATAAATCATTGTTTGAGGAGTTTGGAGTAGCCAAGATTACGCAATACCCTGGTGATACAAGCCTGGTGATATCTGAGATTACGGACGCGGGCAAGGCGGTTCTAATGGCATGCCGCGCCGAACTAACCGCTGGAAAACTGGTTCGTGGAAAGGACCACAAGCTCACAGACACAAGCGTAGCATTCCTTCTTAGAGCTGGTGGCGAGCTCTTTGGCCTCACTTTATCTGATGGAGAAACCCCAGCAGAAGCTTAAAGCCATAGTGCAGACTATATGAAAGCAGAAGGAAAGAGCGGCTATCGTATGTGCGATACAGATAAAGAGGCAAGAGCGCACTTCAAAGCCGCGGAAAAATCAGGAGTAACCAAGCCAATATATACTACCCGACCTCTTCGTGGAAGGGAAGTGAAAGAGGACGAATTGAGCACGCTCCTTAGATGTACAAAAGCAGCTTTACTAGTGGTTGATGTCCAAAAGGCATTCCTTCACCTCTCTAGTGACAAGAAACGTTTTATAGAAGTAGAGGAAGTGGCCAGAAAGCTTCCTAGCTTTGTAGATATAGCAAGAGAGTATGGAGTATCGCCGATATGGATAAGATACCCGTCCTCGCTTTTTGGTGATTTAGATTATTATAGAGTAAAACCAAAGAACGGCGATAAAGAGATTATAAAGCCAACCTTGGGCTCTGCAATGAAATATGGAAAGCTTCACCTCTACTTAAAACAAAATAATGTAAGAATCATATTTGTCGCGGGAGTCTACACATTCGCATGTGTTTGGAATGAGGTTCACGATGCAAAAAGGTTAGGATACAATGTAATAGTGCTCAAGGACCTCGTTGCCGATATGGTTCCAAGACCAGTAAGGAACTTTTCCATAGGGTGGAATCCCAGAGTGACATACGCACAGACACTACTCGGGGTGTTAGAGTCACAGTAAGATCACTTAAAAGCAAAAACAAGATAGGCAGTATGCCATACTCCCTTTGTGGAGGGCCTTACGCCCTGTTCCCTTACCAATATATCTCGCTCTATGTTCTCCAGGGTCACTATCTGCCTGAACTTGAGCTTTTGCAATGTCTCTACAAAGGCCTTCACCTGCTCCATGTGCGGCAGATAACCAACGACACAACCCCCTTCCTTAAGGGACTTGTGGGCGTTTTTCAGCGCTTTGTGCGAATCGGGTATATCTAGGGTCACAATGTCGACGTTCTTTTCCGTTATCTTCTTTGTGACATCTCCCCGCTTTATCGTAAGGTTTTCGCACATCTCGTTCTCTTTGTTCTTTTTTGCTATTTTTATGAAGTCGTCCCTATTGTCATAGCTGACCACCTTTTTCGCCACTCTTGCAAGCGATATCGCAAGCCATCCGCTTCCGGTGCCCGCATCCACGCATACACTATCCTTGTTTATTCCGCTGTAGGCGAGTATGGAGCCTATGTCCTTTGGAAGTATCACCTGCGGGCCACGCTTTAGCCTTCTATAGTGTTGTGGTATGAACATTATCATCAACCTTTTCCCCTTTCTTAGCCTTCTTCACTGTTTTCTTTTTATTCGTTTTTGGCGTTTCCGTTTTCGGTTTGGCTACCGCCTTCCTTGCCTTCTTTGGTTTTATTTCAGGAGCTTTCTCCGCTTCCACTACTGCTCCCTTTTCTTCGTTTTCCTTTGGCCCTCCATAACCCTTCCATTCCTTCTTTGATATGCAGGTAGGATCAAGGTCCATCTCAAAAGGCCTCCTTCCTTTCCTTATGACCTTTATTATGGGAGTATGGCAGTGTTCGCATGTCTTTCCGGTAGGGACGATCGCCGCGTTCTGCGGCAATGAATACGTATTGGTGCACGCGGGATAGTTTGCGCATGCCGCAAACTGCTTGCCGACCCTTGAGCGTCTTATCACCAGATCGCCGCCGTCTTTCAGGCATTTGCCGAGTATGCTGCTTTCCCTCAAGCCATTCCTCATGGCTACGGCAATCTTGTCCTTGTTGTTGTCAAACTGGTTCAGCGCTTCAATCAGCATCTTCTTTCCCTCGTCTATTACTGCTTCCTTCGTGAGGGCACCCTTAGATATGCGCTCCATGTCCTCTTCTAGCTTTCTGGTGGTGCTCTCGTCAACAATCATGCTGCAGTTGTCCTTTAGGGTTTCGAATACGCTCATCCCGAACTTTGTCACAGCTATGTTGGTGCCGCTCAATGACTCTAGGTACCTCCTCTTGAACAACGTGTCTATTATCTGGGCTCTTGTCGCCTTCGTTCCCAGCTCTCTTTTTTCAAGCTCGGATATGAGGCTCGCCTTTGTGTAGCGCTTTGGCGGCTGTGTCTTCATCTCCTTCATGTCTATGTCGGAGACGTTTACGGCCTGGCCCTTTTCGAACTTTGGAAGCATCTTTTCGTCTATTTTCGTGAAAGTGTAAATGGACAGCCAACCCTGCTTGAGCATGTTTGCGCCAGTAGCCGAATAAAGCTCGTTTCCCATTGAAACTACGACTTTCTGCCTTGCCACCGTCGCATTTTCGGCAAACACGGCAAGGAACCTTCTTGCTATCATGTCATAAAGCCTCTCTTCCTGCGGATGCAGGCTGTGCGGCATCACGCCGGTGGGAAATATCGCAGGATGAGCCTCGTCCGTCTTTGCGCCTTCTACCGGCTTGAACCTCTTCTCCTTTATCAATGAATGCGCCATCTCCGAATAATTGGGGTTCTTCGCAAGCTCAGATATTATCTTTGGAAGACCAAGAGTTGGCGGGAGCTTCTGCGATGATGTCCTTGGGTATGATATGTATGCCTTTTCGTATAGGGACTGTGCGACTTGCAGCGTAAGCGACGGATCCATCCTTAGAGCCCTGCTCGCCTCGAGCTGCAGCGTGGTCAGGTCAAATGGCGGATACGGGTTTATTGATTGCTCCCTTGATTCGACATCTTTTACAACTGCGTTCTTCCTGTGGTTCTTTGATTCCTCGAAGGCGCTAGTGGCGACGGGCTTTTCGAACATGTCACCCTTTGTGTTCTCGAAGTCCACCCCGTTTATTGCGGCAAGCACCCTCCAGAACGGCTTTGGGACGAACTTCGCTATATCCTTCTCCTTCTCGGCAAGTATTGAAAGAGATGGTCCTTGGACCCTTCCTATGCTAAGCATCTCTCTGGCTCCCATTCCATGCACCGCATATGTAAGAGCCCTGCTGAGGTTTATGCCCCATAGCCAGTCAAGCATATGACGCGCCTCTCCGGCATAGAAGTTGTTTATGTCCAATTGGACAAGGTTCTTGTACGATTCAAGCAGGTCTGACGTTGTTGTGGTGGAGAACTTCATCCTCATCGAGTTCTTAAAACTCCCTTTGGTAAGGAAGCTTATCACATTAGTGCCTATTACCGTGCCCTCTATGTCATAGTCGCATGCGTTTATGAACCTGTTGCAGCTTTTTCCAATTTCCTGGAGCGTTTCCAGATACGCCTTTGTATGCTCTGATTTCGTTCCCACCTCAAATGACGGAGCCCATTCGATGTCAAGCACGGGGTAGCCTCTGCCTTTAGTGGTTTGCCTTATGGTGAACAGGTGTCCAACCGCAGCAGCAACGTATACGCTGCCCTCCTTTGTGTCGATTTCATAGTAGCTCACCTTTCCCTTGCCTGCCTTCCTTTTTTCCTCCCCGCTCCCAAGCGCATTGGCTAACCTATTAGCGACGCTAGGTTTCTCTGCTATTATTAAGACATCCATGATGAACAGTTATCTTCGCTTTCTGGCCCTGCCTGTGCCCCTTCTTGCCGCGGTAGATGTAGCCCTTGCTCTTGCCCTTATTGCAGTTTGTTTGGGCTGCTGCCTTGCCTGCTGTGCTGGTGAGGTCTTCTTCCACGTAAATACCATCACTATTACCGCTATGATGAATATCGCATAGAACGCTATACCGGCACCAGAGAATATATAAACCACTATAGCTAATATGGTCAATATCACTATTGAAAGTGATAGCCAAAATTCAGTTGCATTTTCCATGAGGACCACGGTTGTTCTATGATAATATATTTAGTTATATTTATAACCCTTATTGCTGCAGTAATCACCTCTTTCTCGCAGCTCCTGTACAAAAAGGGACTTAAGAACAAGATCGAAAAGATGACCCATGTGTTAAGGCTGTTAAGGAACAAATGGATCATAGCCGGGCTTTTTTGCATAGTACTGAGCCTTGCTATCTATCTGTATGCGCTTTCGCAGGCTCCATTGTCCGTGGTATATCCCATATTCGCAAGCACGTTCATATTCGTGCCGATAATTTCCGTATTCGTACTCAAGGAAAAGATGACTACCATGAGGGTGATTGGCATGCTTGTGGTAGTCATAGGCATAATGGTGATAGCCGCAACAAGTTAACGGCAGGTTGGTGTTCATTATGAAAGAGGGAAAAACAAAGAATCTTTTGTTGCTGCTTGTGTCGACGTCGCTGGCCGCAATAGGGCAGTTCTTTTTCAAATACTCTTTTGGATTGCAAGGCATGTACCAGTTCCTGGCAGTGCTTGCGCTTGGGATTGTAGCTTATTTTGCATCTACGATAGTGTATCTGTTTGTGCTTAGCAGGGCGCATCTGCACTGGGTGTATAGCATAGGTGGCCTCAGCTACGTGTTTGCAGTGATACTTGCCGCCACCGTGCTGAACGAGGCGATACCCCCGTTGAGATGGGTAGGTGTACTGATAATATTCGCAGGAGTAGCAATAATCGGGATGAGTTAAAATAGCCCAGAGGCCCAATCAGCTCTCGCAATGTGCATATACCCAGTCAGGGACCTGCTCGTGCGCAAATATTTTATTCGCAGCATCCGCAAATTTTTCGTACAGCTCCGGTTTTGTAGCAGTAGCCTTCTTGATTACACCCAATACTTCAGACTTGTCTTCCATGTCAGAAACAGTCAAACGTACTCCAGATTCGAAGCTCAGATGACTTAAGAGATGTGCGATCTCTCTCGTATTGACATTTGAAACCTCTTCCCTTTTCTGGACTATAGGTGTAACATCCCTTCCAAACCATCTCCTCATCATATCACATGAGTCCTTGATTTTTCCTGATATTTATGACTTATGGTGGCGGGTTGCTCCGGTATCGGCTTCTTGGCCGGGCGCCTAACGAGGTTCAAAACGTGAAACGTGGAATCATTTTCTGGCCAATGAATCCGACATATGTGCCCTCCCTGTTCGATACCAGGGTCCCATCGAAGTGCCTTCTCGCTACTGCTACAAAACCGGAGCTGTACGAAAAATTTGCGGATGCTGCGAATAAAATATTTGCGCACGAGCAGGTCCCTGA
>JAMCZN010000029.1:9426-10713 GCA_023485505.1 Candidatus Martarchaeota archaeon
TTTGGCTTATAAGAGGTGATAACAACCACCTCGTCCCTGTCTTTCATACCGAGCCTCTTAAGCTTATCTGGGACTCTGTCCACTATGTAGTAAAGCTCTACTTGGTGTGTTAACGAATTGAACCTTGCGCCATATTCAACGTCATTCTTTTCGAAACCCAATTGCTTCAATATTGCAAATGTCATGATTTCGGTGTCCGGATGTATATACTGCCTTACTATATAGGCCGGGTCCTTATCGCTGAGCTGTGCTGAGAAATATATCACATCCTTACCCGTCATTACCCCATTGAATCTTGAAAGGATCTTATCCTTGTCGAAGTTCACGAAATTTGCGCCAAGATTGAAGAATCTCTGATTTGCAAAATTCACTTTATCAAGCATCACTTCTAGACCCTTGTCGAAATCCCCTTGCAATGGAAATGCCGGAATTCCCGATTTAGCAGCATTGGCTGACGCCCTTTTCAACATAGCAGCGCTTATATCAACAGGATAGAACATCACCTCTTTTCCTGCAATCTTGATTTTTTTTATTACCTCTATTGTCTTGTACGCATCACCACAGCCCAGGTCTAGGAACGAGAGCCTATCCCCGACCAACAACTCAAGTATTTTCTGCATGTTCCTTGTATAAAGATCAGTTTCAGTATCCTGCATATTCGTCTTATAATCATGCGACTCTGAAAATCTCTGATACGCTTCAACGCCCTCTTTGTCAAGGTACCATAATTTTGCCTCATTAAGATACCAGACCCTTGGGGATGGATTCTGCGTCCTAAGCATAGACAGTGCCATCCGCCCGATTTCGGCACTTGTTGTAATTGTTTTTGATTGCATCCGCTCACTTTTGTCTTTTTCGTCTATCGACTAATCACTAATCTTCAGAGCCCAAAACGTTCGAGCTCGCTGATCTCAGTTCTTTCAAGCCGTTCCAGCTCATGAATTTTCCTTGACTTGTATTCCATTTCAAGAACTCTTGCCAGCCCGAGACTTATCCTTGCCCTTATTCCCCCTCTTATCGTAGCACAGTTGGGGTCCTTTGCTTCAACACGCAATGTCTCAACCAACGCTGCAAATTTTCCCATGGCTTCAACACGCAATGTCTCAACCAACGCTGCAAATTTTCCCATGGTCCTGTATGCCTCTTCCCTTCTCATGGTCATTCTGCGCCCTACATTTTGTGTAAATTCGCTCATGATATCACTGCATCTTCATAAGTTCCGTGTTAATATGATTATTTTTTATCTGATATTTAAAGCTTTCTATAAAAAAATAGAAAATATTAAAT
>JAMCZN010000001.1:0-16544 GCA_023485505.1 Candidatus Martarchaeota archaeon
TACCAGATAAGGCGCTATTCCATCTTCTTAACCCTCTGCTGTGGTGAGCAATAATACATACCTGTTTTATTTTCAAGCGATCGGCAGCCATTTCCGGCGTGTTAACATCCTCTGTTATCATCAACAGCCTAAAACCTTTAGAATCCTCTCTAGTTATCTTTCTTTCTGAAAATTGGTCGAACATTGGGAATCTATTTCTGAATGCTTCCGATTCAAAATTTTTATCAAGAACTGTGCCAAAGCCGTATTCGAGCACCAACATTCTTTTTTCATCTTTATCATGAGGCTGATGCTCCATTCCAAACGATACTGCAATCGGTAAAGAGGAGGTAGTGAGTTGTATACCATCTATACATACAAGCAATCCTTTAGTAGTTGGGATTACCCAAAACAAGGAGCTTTTTAGTAATTCGACTATTTTAGGTTCGACTATCTTGCGTTGCACAACATAAGTTGTTTCACCCACGTCTAGAACTTTCAACATTGGGGGGATTGTTTTGGGTTGTGCCACAGCTAGATCCTTCCTTGGCGGCGCTTCATTCCCCCTTAGCAGCAAGTACGGCTGTGTTAACTTCGGTCTATATCCAAAACCATAGACTGCAGTAAATACGTCGCTTTGCAATGGAAGTGCGGGGCCTTGAGTTGGCTGCCTGTTTATTTGCACGTCGATTCCTCCTTTTTGAAGTTTCACTCAAATCACGAATTAACACTGGATCTTAGGGGTACCTTATTCCTTGCGTTTATCACATCAAACTCCTTGTAGTACCTAGACAGCATGCCGTCCTTTGGATTGAAGTAGTCTATGCAGTCCCTCTGGTAAGCCTTTAACAATCGTTTCTTCGTCTTTTCAGGAATGTTTTCGTGTCTTATCATATCCATGACCTTCTCTGCGTGCCTTTCTGATGCTCTTCCTATCCTTTCCTCAAACTTCTCGACTATAGATACTGGGTTCATTCCACGTCCAGGTACCGATAGCATTGCCTTTTGTTCTTTGTCAAGTTCGGCTAATGCCTTTGCGTATTTCCTATCCAGCCATTCAATCTCATTTACTGTGTTTGAAGTTAGTGCTCTACCATGTTTGGCAAGGAATTTACTATACACGTCGCCTTCCAGTCTTTCATATCTAACATTCAGTTCTGCCACTTCTGCGGCATATGTCTTGTCTCCCCATTCTATATACAAGAGTACTGGTTTTTTGGAGACATTCATGTTGTCATGCCAATAGCCGGATATAAGCTTATCCATTTGCACCGAGTAGTAGGATGCGCCGGCAGCGAACTCCTGTGAAAAAAGTTTGCTGGCTTTTACAAAACTTGGCGTATAGGTATATCCATCTCTATTGTATTTTGGTTTATGGGTATAGCGTATCAGCGCCCCTCCATCCTGTGAGCCACTTTCGTAACCTAGTACTGTAACCCTTTCATATGCTGCCCCTGGATGTGCGCGAAGCATATTAAGATCGATGTCTATTGGTTTTGCCGCACAGACGGTGCTTTTACCAGGCATTATGCAGATTATTTGACTGTGTTGAGTAAGTGATATCTTCCACCCATATGGGCGTTCTTCTTTCTTGGAAAGGTCAACATTATGAGTCTTGAGTATTTCTACAAGCTGTGGATTTAATCTATTTTGCACCGGGTATGAATCCATTGGTAGTGGGTGTGTGGCTTTGGCCATTTAATTACCTATATTTATACATATTAGTTCTATCATCTCTTTAGCACTCCAGCCTCAGCCTCGTTGATGCATGCTTCGAGGCTTTGCGCTGTCAAAGTTTCTGGAGCATCTACAAACTTTTTTAACGCATCTTCAAGCTTACTGCATCTGCTCTGTATTGCACATAGCGTATTATGGAGTGTCGAATCATTGTTGAGTGCAACTACACTTATTGACGTGTCATTGAATTTCTGGACCTCTTTTTCGAAAGCAGATGCTGCTTCCTTTATTCTTTCTTTAGCATAAGCATCCAGCCTCCCTTTTACCATATTAAATGACTTTTCATCCAGTACTCCAGACAGTGATACAAGCACATCGCCTAAAGGTATCGCTATCCCTCCAGAAACCATGCTTGCAAACGTTGTCGGATTGTGGTCAGCACAGAACTCAAGAGTATTTGCAGCCCTTCTCTCTTCGCTTGAGCTCTTTTCCCAATTCTGGCGCACAGCTCTTGCTCTGGTATAGAAACCCCCTCTCAACTGTGGTACAAAGCCAGCAAGTGAGGCACTTGCCTCATCTTGGATTGATTCCCTAAAAGTGACCGCAATATCTGTTTGCACTGACACAGGCCTTCCCTCATAAACCCCACCAGAGCCATCTGCATAAGTCCTTACTACTTCTCCATTCCCATTGGTTCGTGATCCTGTTTGAAATAAACTATTCATAAAGAGTACCTCCTATAAAGTATTTTGAATTTTCTGATATTTAAAGATGGCTATCAGTGTTTTTAGGTATAGTAGATTCAGCGTTTTAGACCCATAGATGCCAGAGGTGTCCGCTTTCCAAATAGCTCCACCTCATCGCTTACGGCTTTCCTTATGTCTTCAGCCATGGTCCTTGTAAAGTCGAGCATTGGGGCTGCTGCGCTTTTTATCTCTTCCAGGTCATTCGACCTCTCATTTGTGAGTTTTTTAAGCGAGACCTTGTAGCTGTTGGTCGGCATTACTATGCCGTTCCATATCTTGTCTAGCATTCCGTCCAATGCATCTCTCGGAATCATGTCTATTGACGGTCTAATCACTATATAAATGACCTCTATCTCCTTCAGTATCCTCTCCCTGATATCTTTAAGCTGGGTGCTCACTATCCTCTTTTTAATATCGCTCTGTTGGGCGTCTGCCAGCGCCTTTTCTGCAGGATCCATTGCCTTTGTAAACCAACCCTCGACCTTCTTCAAATGATCGTCAACCGTCTTTAGCATGGCGTCCCTTTTCGCTTCTGCGATTTCAATTGGCATAAACATCATGGGAACAGGTTGTTGGGCCGTTCTTCCCTCTTTTATCCTGTTTTCCATCGGCAACATCGCCAATGGCACAAAACGGTTATTGCTTTCGTCCGGTTTCTGCTTTTTGGTATCTGCAGCGACAACAATAGATAGATTAAGACGCTTGGCGCTTCTTGACAGTTTTTTCCTTACCTTTGTGTCAAGCTTTGCGACTATTGCAACATCCTCTCTTGATAGTTCATCCGTTGCGAGCCCGTTGAGAAGGTTGAAGAAACCGGAAATCCTTTTGTTAATTTCGTTAATTTCCCTTCCGTTAGACGTGTCCAACGTATCAAAATCGCCAATCAACTTATTTGCTGAGGTCTCCACTCTCTTTATCGCATCGGGCTTTCCTCCTCCTGTCTTCCTGCCCATTTGTTCCACCATATTAAAAATATCATCCATCTGTATTTAACCCTTTCTCAACGTGGCTCCGACCTGCTCTGCAACCTGGGCTCCAGGTAGCTTGAATCTGAACGTTTTCAGACCATGCTCTAGTGTTTTATTTATAAGCGTCAAATCCTGTTCTTTTCCATTTGCTGCGTCTGTCATCTCTACGACAAGAGCCTCTCTATCGCTTTCCGATAGTTCGGATAAGCCGGGAAATAACGCTATTAGTTCATATCCCAGGAATGGTTCGACAGTTGAAACTGTATTCAATGCTTTCCAAAAAGATTCCAGAACGGCACCATTGCTAAGGGGCACATCGCGTACACCATCACCACCATATTCTAAGTTCCAGACGCCAGTGAGTATGTAGCCCATCAGGGCCCTTGCCGTCTCTTTGAGGACCATTCGCGCGCCATCATGTATGTTTCTGAGCTCCCTGCGCATATCTACAAGGCGCATAACTTCTTCGTTTGCTTCCGTTTCCTCTGAATTTGGTTGCAGTCCCTCAAACACCATCAGATCATAGGATATCGCATTTGTGAATTTTCCGCTCCCTACCTCTTCAATAGTGGGAGTCAGCACCCCGTCACACCTCCTATAAAGGAGAGTATATGACAAAGAAGCGCCAGGTTGGGCAAGATCAGTACCTGCTTTAAGCCCAAGCGCTATCAATTTGTCGCAGAACGGTTTCAGGCTATGTGCACAAACGCCAATGGCCATTTCTATGTTAGGCTCTGATTTGATTTTTCCATCCGCGTCATTTACGTCTTCGTGCCTGCTCGTCATTCTAGCCACTAACCCTACTTCGTTCATTCTGATATTAATACTTATAGGAGACGCATTATCCCTGGTATCTGGATAGTCACTGCGTGCTGTTGAAACTCGAGGACATGTTTTCTATCGGCCCTGGCAGAGACGTCACCTGGGAATCGCTTACGGAACCGCCTATGGACGTTTCATGCATCTCTATTGAAACGCTCTGGTTTGCAACACCGAGCCCCATGGTGGCGGTGGCGTTCAAAGGCACGTCATAATTAGTGGAGAAACATGCGGATACGTTGAAAGCCATTGGTTTTCCCGAATAAGAGCCGTTTATTGACCGCATTGCCGTGATGTTGACCTGGCCCGTCCCGGTCACAAAGTAGCATGGCATGTTGCCATATACCGCAGGGACTGGCTTGCTCAGCGTCAATCTCATCGAATTAGATACTGAAGGTATAGTTGAAAAGTTGAATGGTGACGCGCCGCCCCCGTTTGCCATGAACGTCGAATTAGTCATGTTAAATGTCTGGTTCAATGTTTGGTTGAAGTTTGTAGCTTTGGTAAGGTTGTAGCACTGGTATCCATGCACCGAACTATGATTGGACCCGGATATTAGCTTCGAAGTCGCATTAAGGCACGAGTATGTCAACTTGTAGTTTTCTATCGATATCAACACCACACTAAGGTTTCCAAATAACGGGATTCCCCTGGTGGCGAACGTAACCCTTGAATCGTTGTGGTACTTCATATAACCGAGCGTAAACGGGATTGTTGGCAAGAAGCCTTCCAAATAGTTTTCCAGTCCCTTACCATTCAATGATATCTTTCCGGTGTAATTTACGCCAAATGTAGAGCTATTATGGATTCTCTGGCTTATCAATTGCGAGAGCTCTGTTGTTGAACCTGTTCCATTAGAAGATAGCACACCGTACAGTTGGTTGTTTGTGTGGTTTGTGGGCAAATATTTGCTGTTTTGAGAATTATTCCCGTTCATGAAAGCAAACCAGTATATGATAGCTCCAAGCAATGCGATGATTATGATCAGCCCGATGGCGGCTGGCGCCTTTGAGCGGTGTTGTTTGGTCGACGCATGTCCTGCCTGTTGCTGCTCTTGCTGGGCCAGAGCATCCTGTGTTTTTGCTTTCTTTGCCATGAAGAAACACCAAGTTACGGATACAGTCTATATGTGCTGTAGAAATAGCTAAATACTTTTGTTATGCCGCTTCACTTTATTGGACTTTGTGGAAGATATGCGCCTCCTGCGCCGCCCATTGCGACTTTGGCCGCAGAATTCCTCTTTAGCACCCTATCTAATACGTCCTGCTTCCTTATCTGTATCCTTGCGGATTCAATGTCACCATCCCTTACGCCTTCGAACGCTATCCTTGACAGGATAGTATTTATCCCTTCGATTATCTTTACCGCGAGATTGTTTGTGGTTTCGCTTGCAACCGGCACTGAAACGATCCTCTTTCCAAAGATTTTCCTTGCTATGTAAGATGCTCTTTTGTTTTGCTCCTTTGCAGATACGACAACCACTTCGCTTGGAATGAAGCCCTCGCCGTTAACAATACGCGCGGCATTGAGCATGTTTTCATATGTGTTCGTGGAATCGGGATCCCTTCTTATTACAAAATAAGGTATCCCTTTTTTCGCAGCTATGAGCGCCATATGGTCAGCTTCCCTCAGCCAGCGCTCTCCAGAGCCCGCTTCCACTTCAGACGCGGATTTGCTGAACTTCCCGCTAGCGCATAGTATAACGCTTTTTCCGTCCCTTATAAGTGAAAGCACATAATCGGCGGCTTCGTTGCCTATCTTTTGAGTCTGGCTTGTCGGCGTTTCCTTTCCAGTAACTCCTCTTCCGCATGAAATTACTAGACTCCCGGTCTCTTTCGAGGCATGCATTGGGCTCACTATAGTTAAGTTCGGAATTTTTCTGATATTTATAACATAGGATTTGGATATTTATCTAAAACATCAGGGATTTTTGGATTCGCCTTCCTGATTTGGTTCGGGCTTCCTATTCCTGTTCCAGCCTATCAGCTCAATTGCGGGAGGACGTCCGTCCCTACCGGGCATTAAAACTCCAGATTCGTTTGCGTTGTTGTCAGGTATGGCTTGAGTTTGCTGTGGCGGTGTTTCGGGTCTTCCGCCAATCTCCTCCGATGCCTCGGGTTCTGTCCTCAATACGCGGTATATTGCCATTGCCGTGTCGTAGTTCATCATCCTTGCAACATATTCCAGCAATGACTGGTTTTTTTCCGGTGATTGGTAAAGGACATCTATCTTGGTCGAACCCGTCTCGATTAGACTCATCTCTACGATTATAGTCCCACTCTCCACATCGGGTGCGGCTTTCAGTTCGATCCCGTTGCGTTCGACTATTTTTGCCGCATCCCTGCCTTCAAGGAATAGCACCATCCTTGTGACTTTTCCGGTGTTATCCCTGCCATCTATCAGCTTCTTCTTTTGGCCAGTTGCAAAATCATATCGTGATTGGAGGACCCTTCTTATCACTTCGATACTGGCATTGTATACAGTAAGCCCGTCTTCCAAGGCCTTTTTCATTCTTGGGTCCACCGCGCCTTTTGTTTGGGAAATACTTGAAACGCTAGCGTCCATATTGCCATTACCCATATCCACATAGCTCATTCAGATATTTCTACATTTCGGTCAAGTTGTCGTGTGAAGCGCATTACAAAATAGATTATCAACCGTAAATGTTCACGCCAGTAGACGGGTTGTCCATGTTTATGTTCAATCCGTCAAGCATCCTTAATGTCTCTATCGGGCTGTTGAGCTTTCGCTCTAATATCTTTCTTGCAACCTTATCCACTTCTTCTACGATAAATGACACCCCTTCTGCCTTATTTTCGGCAGCCCACTCCGCCACCTCTCTTATGTCCCTTTTTATCGATTCTCTCGCCTCCTCCCTTGCCTTATCCCCAAAGCTTGCGATGACTAAAGCACAATCAACCTTCGCCATTAGGCAGTCTATGGCCCCGGCCATGCTAAGGCGTCTCCATATCTCCGCTGCCTTTTCCAATGCCCTTTCAGTATGTTCGTATACCTGCTTTGCATGCTCAAGCATGTTTGGTTCCGTTATCCTTGGCATCTTATTGTCCAAAGAGTCTTTGTTTTTGATGATTTGCCTGACTACCTTATCAAGCGCGTCTCTGTCAAGCCTTGAAGCGTTGTCCAAGCCAAATTTCCATATGACATGCTGCGAAAATAGCAGGCTTCCCAAAAAACCGTCCTTGTTCCCCTTTTCCCATGAGAGTTCGGCCTTTGCGGAAAATGCAGACATTTCTATGAAAGACAGTTGAGGGTCACTTTGGCACAACTTTATGCATTTGTCCATGTATGCCTTTGACAGCGTTTCCCTAAACTTTGCACGCCATGGCCTCCCATATGTCCTAAGCACACCTGACAGATCGTGGTTGAACAATGATGTGCGCAATAGCGTTTGCGCCCTATTAACTTCGGACTTCTGCCTTTGTGTCAAATCATGCCCATGCATTGTAGATACGCTGCTGTCTTGCATTAAATCACATTACTGCACGAACAAATCGTGCGGATTTCCGACGTCTACGCAGTAAACCCCGTTTTCACCGCTGATTATGCTCGTATGGCCGTCCATTTTCATGTCAAACCTCCTTCCGTTCTTCGCTATTACTGTCACTTCGTTGTTCGTGCGTGCGTTAAAAACGCGTGTGTCAAAAAGTCTCAAATTCAACTTCCATTTGTGCACTGTGCGCTGAACCGGATCATTGAACTTTTTATCCCTGTCCTCCTGTTCCTCTTTCTTCCATTTCCTGAGGAGCGCGCTTACTGCACTTTCGCTTTCGCCCCTTATTGGAATCCTCTGTGCTGCTTCCATGAGCTTTCTGTGCTCAGACTCTTTTCTTTTGGCGGAAAGTTCCAGTTTTTCCAAAAGCCTCTCCAGCTGCCTGACGGTAAACTTTCTCGCTATCTGGTCCCTGAGCACATATGTGCCTATTCGCATTTTATCGCTCCGCAGCTCAATTCCGTCAATAGTTGCAACGTAATGGGCTGTGAGGTCAAAACTGCTACATCCCTTTGGGACTCTTATTGATGTTGGGTTCTTTACGACGCCTTCTACTCCATCATCGGGCCAAATCCCGTTATAGAAGAAAGCGTTATATATTAATTTTGGCGCATTGACGCTTGCCGCCTGTTCTCTTGAATGTGCTCTTTCCATAATATCACAAGCATTGCATCTATTTTTCTCATATATAAGCGTTTCTGGATGATTTTTCCGCTTGTTCTTGCGCGTTATGTCGTTTGGCAATCGCTACACAACGCTTTTATATCTGGAATTTACAATATATAGTGCATTCATTTAGATTATAAGATAGGTAGACAAAATGGCACAAAAAAAAGCGGGTTCCGGAACGGGTAATTCAATAACTGAAAGTAATGGCTTGAACATCATAAGGAAAGAGCCGTGCTCAAGAGAGGCATCAGAAGAAGGGATGAGAGGCTATGGCCTGCCATTTATTGACGGAGTCGAAGGCGAAGAGAACCACTCCGACGCCCATTAACATTTTGGGATTTGACAATATTTAAATAGGTTATTATCTAATTTCTTGCACCTTCAAAACAAAAAGGGATAATCATGGAAAGCCGCACTAGTAACGAACCGAGCCAGCAACCCAAAAGCGATGGCCTAAAGAGGTATTTGGACTTAATAGAAAATTGCAAAAATAACTTCAAGCCAGAGCTCGCTCTTGCCGCATTCCATAGGATAGATGGGCAGGTAGCTGAAGACAAAGGCTTAACCGAAGGGGACAGAAGAATTATAGCGGATAAGCTCGTATTTTGCACCAGCATGCTCAGAAAAAGGATAGAGAACCAATCTTAAACTCAAGCGTGCATATTAAAAAGAAAAGAGCGCAAGCCATATTTAATTGGCTTGCTATTGCATCTGGTTCTTTAACCTTATGTTGTGCTTATCGGTCCTGGCAACGTGGTTGCAGCCTGTGCTGCGCTTGAAGATGCCGTGGATGACTGCAGGTTATACACATTTGTGTTTATTGATGTTGAACCGTCATATGAATATGTAGCGGTATATGTCAGGTTCAATGGCATGCCGTCCGAATTGGATATGCACGAAATGAAGTTTATCTCTTCTATCGCCTGTCCGCCAGGCTGGATGCCCTGCACTAGCGTGCAGCCCTGTCCGTTATATGTCGCCTGGCCAAGATCCTTTACTGTTATTGTGCTATTCATGTATGGATTTGGGAAGTTCTGGTACAGTGACACGGCTGGTATTATTGGAAATGGATATGGGGACGAACTGCAGGTGTAGTTTATACTGGACCTTGACGTGCCGAATCCGAAGCATGAGTACTCTGAGCTGCTTGCGGCGTCATATAACTCGTAACTGCCGCTATAACTCTGGTAAGGGCCCGTGGAATAACTCAATGTTTCATAAGAGGTCTTTGTGCCATATCTGCCGAAAGTAAGGTACTGCTCTGTCGTGTAGTTTGAAGGACCATATGTTGATGATTCTGACATTGTCTTTTGTGAGCCGCTGTAGTTGAGCACTATGTTCTGGTTTGTATTGAATGAGTCATTTAGAAAATTGTAGAACTCATCATAATTCACAGAGCTGCCTGTGCCGGAGAAGATTGAGCTTATCTTTGTGCCAGCGGAGAAGGTTGTTGCTGTTGTCGTAGAGAACCCGTTATTGCCGTTCCCATAATTACTATATGATGAGTACGAGTTGTTCCTTATCGGCCCTGGCAATGTCGTTATCTGTGAATCATTGACCTGGCTTCCTATTGCCGTTTCATGCATCGTAAGGCTGAAAGTCCCTTCATTGGATTGCAGAAGCATTGTCAGGTTCAATGGGATATAGTATGTTGATGACAAGCAAGTCGTGAAGTTAAGCGCCTCTTTTTGGCTTGCATTGGCAGCCATTGCGCCCAATCCAGAGAGCCCACCACTAGCAATGGATGTAGCTGCGGATGGGTTTATTATAGCGTTACCTACAACCAACACGCAGGCTTGGCCGTTGAATGATGATGTTGCGACCTTTATTAAGTGAAGCCCATTATAGCTTGCTGAACTTGAGTTCAACACCTGTTCCTTTATCTGCGACACGTTGAATGTGCTGCCGCTTGACTGTGAGGACATGCATACGAATCCCTTTGCCGATGTGTTTGAGGAACCACCTATCAGTCCGCCCAATCCAGACATTTCAGATTGGTTTATGCACGAATATGACTTCTTTCCATGCTGCTCGGATACTAGAATCGCAGACAGGTTCCCAAGCAATGGGATGTGCTTTGCAAGTATGGATACCTTAGAGTCGTTATAGTATTTCATGTAACCAAGACTAAATGGCATTGTAAGCGTTACGCCACCAAGCATTCCGCCGCTTCCGTTCAATACGGCAGTGCCGCTATAGTTTACGTAGAATGTATTTGTCTGTGATATCTTTGTTGATATCGCATTTGCGATTGCACTGGCATTGGCATTCTTCGAAGAAAGCAAAGAGTACAGGTATTGCCCGCTGCTGTTTCCTCCTAAAACACCGCCCCCAAGAAGCAGCATTGCAGCTATGGCTATGACCACTATTACGACAGCTCCAATTATAATTGGCATTTTGCCCCTTGAGCCCGGTGCCTTTTGGGCCGCCACTGGTTGCGCCTGTTGCGGTGGATCTTGCTGCTGTGATGCAGGTTGTGGATCCTGATCAACATTCTTTGGTTGCTTTTTTTGTGCCATTGTATCACATTAAGTAAGTATCTTTAACAGAACATTCAATATGCAAATTTATTTATACGTTCACTTTACGCTTCCATATGACTGGCTCAGATAAACCGGATTGCTTATCACTCTCACCCAGTAAATATTGGGTGTTGTAGAATCGCTTCCAGTGTTCTGCACCGCGCTCAGTGATTGGCTTGAAGGCATGTAACTTACCTGCTGTGTTATGACAGGTGTGCCGTCAAACATGAAAGTCACATTGTCGTTCTTTACCAGTATCGAGTATAGATGATAGCCAGTGCCCTGCCCGTTGTCTATATATGTCGGTTGCGTCTGTGACGTTTTTGATGCCGATGTCGCATACGAGAGCACAATCTGCGTGGCATTTCCAAGCCATAGGGATTCCCCTACGCCGCTGCCAAACGATACGCTTGTTGCATTGCCGAATTGCACGGTAGATGAGTTCGCCGTTGAGGTGAACGGAGCCGCATACCAATCCACTTCTGCAGGATAGTCAAAGAGCGCCTTGGAGTAGACGTTTATGCTCGTTGGCCCGAAAGAAGAAGTTGTCAATCCAAAGTAAATATTATAGCTTGCACCGTTGTTCGCAAGGCTCCATTTTGAACCGAGGGAAGTGCCGTTGAAATTGTCGTAAAACTCGAATATGTGCGCACCGTTGTCGAACTTTCCGTATGGGCGGCTTAGGTATCCCGCTTCCCCGTCGGTCACGTTGTTCATAAGGTTGTATGTCGGAGTAGCGAATCCCATGTATATAGTATAGCTTCCATGAGCGGAAATCTGGTGGTTCAGCGTAATCCAGTATTTCACCGGCACTATCTTGCCGTAGAATCCCTGTGTGTCGTTACCTGTTTGTAGCCAGCTCTGTATTACTGTGCCGTTTGCATAGAAGAACTCAACATTCTGGAGGCTTTGAGCAGTATAGTTTGCGTATAATGTATTGTTTAATGATAGTTCGGTCTGGAACGACTTAGGCGTGGTGCCATTCTCGTTCGTAAGGGTTATAGGTGCATAATATCTCAAATTGCTCGGTACTGTCGGAGCAATATTTGCCGGTATTGTTGTGGATGTAGTTGTGTTAACCGTGGTTTTTGTTGTGTTTTGCGATGTGTTTTTGGAAGAATTGATTGTTGTGCTTGCCGTTGTTGATTTTGATGTTGAATTGTTGGTTTTTTGCGGTGTTGAACCATGAGAAGATGTGGATACCAGTACTGCGGCAACTGCTATTATAACAATTATAACCACCGCGCCGATTAACAGCATCGGACTGGATACTGCCGCTTTGCCTTTTGCCCCAGAACTAGGACCTGTGCCATCGCTTGCCAACAAAACACCCCTAGTAACTTTTGAGCCAACGTTTAAATAGTTGCCTATTTGTTTAGGGATCCCGCGATGCCCCTAGATAAGCATAAAATGAAAGAAAAAGAAAAAAGGAAAAGAACTAGAGCGCAAGCGCCTCCATTCCTTCCCTTACTTCCTTCAATTCCTCCGTAGGAGGCTCCATTACTATCCCGTCAACAAGGCTGTTCTTCATGTTGTTCAGCACTGTCAACCTGCCTTCCATCTCGGATAGCTTTCTTGCATCGTATTCACTCCTGCGCATCTTTTCAAGGTCGAACCCTATCACGTTCAGCGCCATTAGGTACGCCGCCAGATAGTCCCTTTTCAACATGGCTACATCCATGTCCTCCCTTGTAGAGAAGTCAAGAGGAATCTCTTTTCCAGTAGTGAAGAACGTCGCTCCATACCATACCTTTCCGTTTTCCACCACTATTTGCTTGAAGGGCTTCATCTCCCTTGCAGAGCTTACGGAGTCTATCACAACGTAGTGCATAGACTTTCCCCTAAAGACCGCATTTACAGAGACTCCGTTGCCCTCTATCCTCGCTTGTCCTGCTACCCTATTTCTTAGATTCCCCACCATATTTCCACCCAATTATATTCGCACCGATTTTGATATTTAAAGCTTTGTGTACGCATTTTCGGTTTTAAAATAATTAAATATCTAGAACTACGCAATACTATCTGTGGTTCTAATGGGGGACATTTTAAAAGAGAGTTCAGCGCTGGCAAAGTATGATTCGGAGACAAATGTCGTTACGCTTAACAGAAGCGCTCTTGTCAATACCATAATAGAATGCAAACATGCCGCTGCTGCGAGCGCAAAACAAACAGAGTATGGAAGCACATTTGAAATGAGGGGAGAGGGTTTTGCATACAGAAAAGAGGTGCGGGGCGATTACCAGTACAGGGTTGAAGAGCAACTTTCAGTGGTTGTGACATTCCCTGGAAATGAGGGCAAAATCGAAAGCAAGGAAATACCGGTATGGGGATCCTGGGCGCGTGGCTGGGGACAGTTGAAAGAAGGCGATCCATCATGGGAAGTGGTGGTGGGTGTGCTTCACGAAGCTCTGGCTAAACCGCCGATCGATTTCCCGGTCAGGGGGCCAATATCGCCGCATGGCCTGGATTCCGTGAAGTATCCTGGATTTGTATATTACAACACATTGCAGCAAAACTCATCCGCAGATGGTTTCTATGGCGAGGGAACAGCAGAGGTCTGGGAATTGAAGAGAAACAGAAGCCTTCTTAGGGAGAAGTGGGGCGAGGGATTGATAGAGGCAAAGAAAGGCAGCATCGTCCTAGAAGGAGAAATGCCGCGTCTGGAAAAAGAGGGGCAGGGACCACAGGAGCAGGTAAACGGCATTAAGCCAAGGGCTGAAGGGAATACCAACGTAATGGCCAACATAATGGACACAGGACAGAGCATGTTCTAATCTTAGGTTTACTTGCAAATCGAAGCTTTGCTTATAAAATCATGAATTTGTCTCCATGAACTTTACGTTGACCAGTATACCCTCAAGGGACTGGCGCACTGCCATCTTTATGTCGTCCCTCATGTTGTCCTTTATTGAGAAGAAGTCCTTTATCGCATCATAGTCCTTTTGCTCCATGTATATGTCAAGCACCCACGCCATATGCTGCATCATTAATGTAGTCTCGGGGTACATCCCAAGCAGCTTCTTCCAGTTCCTCTTCGCCCATTCGAAGAATATCGGCCTCGACATAGGATTATACGCGGACATCTCTATAAGCAGTATGGAGTCTTGCCTTCTGACTTTGCCGGATATTGCGGTATCGAAGGCTTTTTCCAGGAGCTCTGTGCTTTTGAAAGAGCCGATGCTCTGCAACGCCCTTATCTTGTCCTCGGGGAACTCTCCAGAATTGTAGATGTTTAACAGCATGTCGAACATCTTTTCAGTTGAATTCGCCCTTGAGGCAGTGGTGTATACTGCCGACTTTATGTTGGGATCTATTGAAACCTTGTTTTCAATGAAGTTGTTGAATATCTCGCTCGCTTTCCTGATGGTATCGTTGTCGTCGCACCTTCCAAGCGCACCTATTGCTATTGACCTGGTCCTGATTATCGTTGGATCCTCATCGCTTGAGCTCTTCCATCCGAGCTTTTGCAGCACGTTCCTGTTGTATTCCATGCAGATGCGCTTTGCCCTTGCGGCATAATCCCTCTTTTCTCCCGCGTCCATCATCCAAAGCAGGTGCCCGGTCATGCTCGCATTTGCTGGATACTTGCAATCCATCATGTAGCTCATTACAAAATCAAGATAGCTGTCCACTTTCATCCTTCCGCTCCTTGCAAGCACGTATAGGTCGTTTTCTATGCCCCATTCGTCTATGGCTGATAGCTTGCCGAGCTTTATCCGCTCTCCGAGCCTTGCCAGGGTCCTTGAATCATAATTAACCCTGTAAAGCCCGGCCTGCTCATAATTGAGCTTGACCCATTCGTTCTTGGAGCTTATCGAACAGGTCTTTCCTGTTACGAGAATCCTTCCATCGCTCGTGTCTGTCAGATAGTGCACGGGCACAGGGTAAGTGTCCTTAAGATTGTATTCTAGCATTGTGAACCTTTTCTGTTCAATCCTGAAAGAGCCGGCTTCCGTTGAGCTTACGTTAAGCATCGGGTATCCAGGCTTCTCAATCCAAGTATCCATGATCCTCCTTGCTGGCAAGCTTCTTCCCTCTTTTTTAACCTGTTCCCTCAAGTCCACGCATCCGATATGCTTCGTGGCATTTGAATACATATGGCGCTTTAGGTGGTTGTGCAAGCCCTTCCTGAAGGTCTCCTTTCCCACAAAATCCTCCAGCATGAGAAGCACGCTTCCCCCCTTGTTGTAGCTTATGGAGTCGAAAAGGCTCGACATCTCCCCAGGGGTGTTTACCTTCATGTTTATCGGATGCGTGGACTTGAGGGAATCCGCGGCAAGCGCTTCGCCTATCTCTTCGTAACGGTAGTTGACCATCATCTTGTATTCGGGATGCACCATGTCCGAGAACTTGAAAGACATGAAGTTGGCGAAGCTCTCATTGAGCCATATGTCGTCCCACCATTCCATGGTCACAAGATCGCCAAACCACTGGTGCACCATTTCGTGAGCCACCACCTCGAGGATCCTTTGCTTGACCGCTTTTCCGGTGAGCTTCTCGTCACCAAGCAGGTTGACCTCCCTAAAGGTTATTGCACCCCAGTTCTCCATGGCCCCCGCTGCAAAGTCAGGTATGTCTATTAGGTCAAGCTTCGGCAACGGATAGTCTATGCCAAAGTACTTCTCCATTACGGGAAGCAGCTTTACCGCATATTTCAAAGGGAGCTTTGCAAGATTCCCCTTTCCAGGAGGGGTCACTACCCTTATTGTCACCTTGCCTGATTTCTGCGAAACGATATCGTACTTGCCAACTCCCAGATAGACAAGATAGCTGGACATCTTCGGAGTGGTATAAAAAGCCACAAGTTTCTTCTTTCCGAGACTCTTCGAGCTCTTTACTGGCATGTTTGACAAGCATTCGTACTCCTTATCGACAACAAAAGATATGTCGTATGTCGCCTTGAATTCCGGTTCATCAAAGCACGGAAAAGCCTTCCTTGCGGCGGTGGCTTCCATATGGCTCGTCAACATGTAGCGCTCCTTGCCGTCGTATGTGTATTTGCTCCTGTAGAATCCCTCAAGGTCGTCCCCGTTCTTTCCGGTGAACTCTATATAAAGCTCGGCGTTGCCAGATATCTTGTTCTTGAATGATAACGTGAGCACTTGCTTTTTATCGTTGGCCGATGCTCTGCACTCCTGCACAACGTCCTTTGATTTTATCGATGCGTTGCGCACTTTGAGCTCGGTTGCATTTATGTTTATTTTGTTTAGCGGCCTCTTTATCGACAAATTTATTTTCTCTTTGCCAAGAAAAACGAATCTCTTTAAATCCGGAGTGAATTCCAGCTTGTAGTTTACTGGTATGACATCCCTTCCCAGAGTCTCGTGTTTGTAGCCCATGAAAAACACAACCAAATCAAATCCAATCTTCAGCTTTTAATCGTTTTGTCCAAACTATGCCCCTGCATGCCTCGCCGCAGACAGCGCAGCTATCAACGGGATCAGCACCAACACTATTGCTATTGGCACCACTACGACGAATTCCGCAAAGCTCACTATGTTCGTACCCCATATCTGCACCTGTGTTCCGTACTTGAGTATCAGATATATTATCAGTATGACTATCACATAGATTATCGAGGTATATATGGCGTTCATCGCAGATACCTTCCATACCGTCTTCTGCTCTCTTGAAGCGCCGATTCTTTCTCCTA
>JAMCZN010000001.1:16554-40465 GCA_023485505.1 Candidatus Martarchaeota archaeon
ACTATAAGCGGCCATATTATGGCCCCAGGAAGATATAGTATGAAGTTTGATATCTTTAGCAACAGGTTTGCGATGTTGGTCTGTCCGCCAGCCTGGGTTATCGGAGCAAGCACCACGTCGATAATAACTCCGACGACCATTATCATTATCCAAAAGGTAAGAGGCCCAAAGATGTCTATTTCATTGTTCCTTTTCTGCACTGCGGGTTTTTCTTCGGCGCCAGATACCTTTTGCGCCGCTTTCACGTTATTTGAACTTTCAGTCGCCACAAAACACACTATGGATATGGATATGAGAAAAACTATATAAAGGTTGTCGCACCATAAGGTAACAACCAGTGATATAATGTCAATGCTCAGATCACCACAGTCGCAGGCAGGAATACTTAGTTTTTATGATGCGCAGCAGCCTGGGCCAAAGCTGAACCCAAAGGTAGTGCTTATTGCAGTGACGGCGTTTGTTGTGGCGGTGCTGGTCGCAAGCCATTTCATAAACTTCTGATTGCTCTTTCCAAACCGCCCTTTTTCTAACCTAAATAAACAGGTTATAAACAGGCAATGTACAAATGGATTAAAACCTTTCCATGATATATGGAGCAGTGGTTTTATGAAAATGAGGCGTTTGATCGCATCTGAAAGCGTTACAGAAGGCCACCCCGACAAGGTCGCTGACCAGGTATCTGATTCAGTATTGGACAGCGTGATAAGAAAAGACCCAGCAGCGCATGTGGACTGCGAAACGCTTGTAATGCAGGGAATGGTGGTTGTAACGGGCCAGATCACGACTAAGGCCTACGTCAATATCCCGGAGATAATAAGGACCACTTTAAGGAACATAGGCCTTGACAACGCAAAGGATGGCCTTGACTGGTCAACATGCGGCATAATAGTCTCCATAGAAGAACAGTCGCCGGACATCGCAATGGGCGTAAACGAACACAATGGGCTAAACATAGGCGCCGGAGACCAGGGATTCATGTTCGGCTATGCTTGCAGGGAGACCCCCGAGCTGATGCCATTATCGACAATGCTTGCAAACAGGCTTGCAATGAGGCTTACCGAATGCAGGAAGAAAGGAATACTCCCTTACCTAAGGCCCGATGGAAAGACGCAGGTTACGGTAGAATATGTTGATGACGAACCAACAAGAGTAGATACCGTAGTCATAGCCGCGCAGCACAGCAACGGGACCGCATTGGCACAGATAAGAAAGGATATCATAAACAAGGTTATCAGGAATGTGGTGCCCGCAAAGCTCATTGATAAAAACACCAAGTTTATAGTTAACGGAACGGGCAAGTTCTCAATAGGAGGGACTCTTGCCGACTCCGGACTTACAGGAAGGAAGACCATTGTAGACGCCTATGGGGGCATAGGAAAGTCGGGAGGCGGTTGCTTTAGCGGGAAGGATCCCACCAAGGTGGACAGAAGCGGAGCTTATTACGCCAGATACATAGCGAAGAACATAGTTGCTGCCGGACTAGCAGACAGGTGCGAGGTGCAAATCGCATATGCCATAGGAGTGGCAAAGCCAGTTTCATTTTATATAAACACCCTTGGAACCGGAAGACTGAGCGACGAAAAGATAGCAGAGATAATAAACAGACACTTTGATATGAGGCCGGGAGCCATAATAAGGGAGTTGAAGCTCAGGAGGCCAATCTACAAGAATACGGCGGCATACGGCCACTTCGGAAGAAGCGGGGACGGATTTACCTGGGAAAAGACCAACAAGGCACCTATGCTGAGAAGGTACCTTAAAAGGAGATAGTTCGTTTTGTGACTAAAGGTTAGCCAAAGGTACAAAAGGTATTTAAATATTGCTAAACCAGTTTGAATGTTAATAACGGTGAATACGATGGGAGATGGAGGTCCATAGAGATGGTTTATATTGTAGCTAGTGACGATAAGTCATAATAGCGATACTTTTCCTTACAGTATTGTGATAAATAACAGAAGTTTAACCTCTTATTCATAAGTTTCTTTACTTTGTGAAAGTTCCTCCTTGTAATAGGCGATCAGATGATCGTATTGTGTAGAGTGCGCAGTATCAAACTTTCTATTACCAAGTTCACCTACAAGAGGATCCGTTATTATAATTGATGTTAGTTTAATACCTGTTACTTTCTTTTTTAATTCTTCTTCTACGTTTATAAGATCGCCATCTTTTACTATTGGAAATATGTATAGAACCCCATTCGGGACTTTTATATCTGATGCAAAAGAAAGTTTATTTATAAAACTGTGCTTATCTTCTATGGTAAAGTGCATCAGATGCGACCTCGTCGTATCAAAATCTTTTCTTATGAATATATTCAATATGAGTATTGCGTTTGATTTTATGGGCGGTTTTGAATATGTTATTGTGGTCCTTTTTAATACCCCTCTCTCTTTGAGGGCCAAATATGCATATCGTGCCCCTCCTTTACCCAACTGATAGTTTTTATCTACCGTAGAAAAGGATTCTGTGCTATTTGCATTAAGCTCTTTTAATAACACATATTCACGATGGAATAGTACATCTGTCCTTATATTTGATTTGACCTTTGCCCTATGCCATATCTTTTCTTTTAATATTTCAAAGAATTCCTCCCTGAGAGGTATAAAACCGTAAACCTCATAAAGAGGCGTTGCATACCAGTCTGAGGGATAAGAATTTATCAGCGTATTTGCCCTTATCCTACTGATGGTATCGCTTATTTCAACATCGCTTTCAGCCAATAAATAAATTATTAAATCATATGCGCCTGTCGTTAAAGCGGCAAATTGGACACGCCCTTCCCCTTCAATTGCAAGCTTTAATGCATCCCTTGATGGTTTTTCATCTTCGAATTTTACGAATACAAAATGGCTTCTATATCCTAGTTTCGACGTATTTATCTCTGTCGTATACCTGATACCATAACACTTTTCCAGATCATTAATTTTATTCCTTAACGCACCTATTTTAAGACCGATTCTTTTTGCCATCTCTTTTTGTTCCATACGCGCATTCATACTTAGCATCTTCAGTATCTTCGCATCTGTTTCGCTTTCAACAAATGGTTTTTGCGCCTCCTCGGATGCCTGTGGTAATAGAACTTTCCCCCCTCTTGCTTCTATAAGGGACTTTGCATTTTCCAATTCTATATCCTCATTCGTCTGTTTTCGGAGAACAGCGCCTTCTTCAGTTATTCTTCCAAAATATTTGCTTATTGTCCTTACCTTGTGAGTGCCTTTTTCCCTCGCCGTAGATTGGACGTAGATATAATATTTTTCATTTATCTTTTTCAGTACTATATGTAACCTTTCATTCTTTTTTAATTCATTAAAAGCAAACAATACTTTCTCTGGTACTTTAGCCATGTATATATAGTAACACTACAAATATAAATACTTTACTATAATTAGCCTATTTATAACACTACAATAAGTCAAATTTTATAATTTTTTACATATTATATAAGGCTGCTGCATAGTAATTCCGACTTAAAGCTAAATTTTTGTGATAACGTTTATATATGTCAAAGTTCATAATATTATACGTGGTGAAATGGTGCATGAAGGAGTTGTGTACGTTTCTTCCTTTCTTATAAATGCAAGGAATGATTTCCCCCAACCAACCATCATCAACTACTCTTCTGCCATATCACCATTTTTTGCTTTTTCTGAGGTTTTAAAGATTAACGATTATTAGGTGGGAGTATGGAAAATAGAGATTTTAAGATAATGAGGATGCTTGGGTTGCATCAGAAGGAAAAAGCAAACGAAAAGAAACTGATAGTTTGGACAGATGATGGGATAATGAAGGGGAAGGCATACTGCAAAAAAGAGGATATTGCAAAGTACCTTGAAGACGTTATGATCTTTCCTACGAACAGGCTCCGTGTTGTAATCCAGAAAGAGCAATAATAGGGTGGATGAGTGGATAGCAAACAAAACAGAATCAATGGAAAAAAATCTATGAAGCTTCATAGACTGGTTCTTGTGGATTCAAAAGTGGATTCTGAAATGAACAAGCTCGCGGAAAGGCTTGTCTCTTTTAAGGCAATACATGAGATGGCCCTTACGGACCATAAGAATGGTTATCTTGTAAGGCTCCGCTTCTTCCCTGGGTGTGAACCTAAGGATGTCAAACAGTTCGTTTCAAGCAGGATAAGCAGGGAATTCGGCAAAGTGGCTTGAGGGACACTCATAAAACAAGCTTGAAGAAATCCCTCTTTACCTCAGTAGCATCTCCGCTTTCGGCAAGCATGTAAAGTATTACCCTTACTCCGTCTTCCTCCACTCCAGTTGCCTTGGATATGTCCTGGACGCTTGCTCCCTTGGGACCTATAGCGGACATCACCTTTGAGGCATTGGCATTGACATATGCCTTTAGCGTTATGTAGTATTTCTTGTTGAATGCCCGGGTCCCTACGACCTGGCCGTTCCTGATGCTGGCTTCCAGCTCCGTTGAGACCTTTGCAGCTTCAGCCTGGTTTGATATCACCAGATAGCCGTTGGTCTCAAGAAGCTCTATAGTTGAAGTACCCTTTCCGAGGTCCATCTCCCATTTCCTTGGTTGCGGTGTTTGTTTTTGCGGTTGTTGCTGTGCCTTCTGCTGTTGGGGCTGCTGGGGTTGCTGGCTTCTCTTGCCGAATAGGAACTGGTTATACACGCTTTTCTTTATTCCGTACTTGTATTCCTGTTCGCCTGCCTTTTTGTATGGCTCCACATAACCCTTTTTTATAAGGCCCTGAAGTATCTTCCTTTCGTTCTCGTTAAGTATCTGCCTCAATTGCGCTTTTGTCCTGTTCCCGTATCTTATGGTATCCAGTTTCCTGAGAATTGCAAGTTCCTCGTCGCTTATCGATATCTGCTGTGTTTGCATGAAACGGACACCGCTCTGTGTGCGGGTAGCCGCTGCAGTTGCACCTCTCTTCACTATAACGTAATTGTCGTCCTGTGGCACAAAGTCAAGCTCGTCTCCTTCCTTTACGTTCATCCTGCCTATTAGCTCCAATGGGAGATAGATTATGAGCTTGTTGCCCTTTGATTTATAGACTTTTGATATACAACCACCAGACTATGGATAAAGAATCAATATTAGTAAAGAAATTTAAAGTATCCTTGTTATTTTAGGGTATGCAAAGCTTAAAAGACTTATCAAAGTACACTCCAAAAACATTGACCTCCGATGAAATGCGCGCATTGGAGCTCAATGCGGTTAACCTTGGCATATCCCTTTACGACCTGATGGAAAACGCCGGAAAAGCGGTTGCATCGGTTGTCAAGAAAATGACAAAGAAGGGTTCTAACGTCCTGGTGGTATGCGGCACTGGCAACAATGGCGGAGACGGATTTGTCGCTGCCAGGTACCTGAACAGGGATTGCAACGTGACGGTTCTTTTGCTTGGAGACAAGGAAAAAGTGAAGGAGGGTCCGGCAAAGGAGAATTTCATTAAGCTTCAGAGGCCATCCGGGCTAAAGCTCGTTTACAACGGCTTTGCCTTGCTTCCAGCTTTGGCTTTTGATGCGGAAGTGATAGTTGATGCCATCTATGGGACCGGATTCCATAGACCGTTGAGGAAGGAGATTGCAGATTCAATAAAAACGATAAACAGAAGCGGCAAGAGAGTAGTTGCAATAGATGTCCCGTCAGGAGTGGACGCCACAACGGGCAGAGGAGACGGAGCCATAAGGGCGACATGCACTGTAACGTTTCACAAGATGAAAACTGGCCTGTTGAAATACAGCGGTTCTGGAAAGATAACGGTAAAGGACATAGGGATACCATTGGCTGCAGAGCTCACCACGGGTCCGGGCGACGTCATGCTTGCCACAGAACCGATAAGTCCCGAAGTGAACAAGTATTCCAGAGGCAGCGTGCTTGTCGTGGCTGGCAGCCCAAAGTACCTTGGAGCCCCGTTGCTCGTTGGATTTGCCGCGAACAACGCGATGGCGGCACTGCGCACCTCTTCCGGTTACGTGACGATAGCAACACGGAAGGAGGTGGTGGAACACATATCCAGGGTTTCATCGGTATTCGTGCTCAAGGAACTGAACGGCAAAAACGACATTGAAGCAGTAAAAGCAATCAAGCACGATTCCGCAGTGATCGGCCCCGGCCTTGATGACGGAGAGTTTGGCATGGACAGACTCAATGGCATAATAAAATTTGAGAAGAGCAGGGGCAACATAACGGTTATAGATGCGACCGCGCTTTCCATGCTTGCCAAACATGGCTTTGAAAACAAGGCAATGAGCGAAAATGTCATACTGACTCCGCATTCCGGGGAGTTCAAGAGGCTCAGCGGGATAGACCTTAATGGAATCGGCATAGAGAAAAGGGCGGAGATAGCCATAGGCTTTGCAAGGCGCCATAGATGCGTTCTGGTGCTAAAGGGACACAATACGATAATAACAGACGGCAAAAGGGTGAAAATAAATGTCGCGATGACGCCTGCGCTCGCCACTCTGGGCACTGGAGACGCGCTCTCCGGAATAATAGCAAGCTACGGGGCAAGGCACGGCAATGCGTTTGAATGTGCTGTCGCCGGAGTATACGTGCACTCTATGATAGGAGATATGCTTTACTCGAAGGAGGGCATGCACATAACAGCAGAGGATATAATCAAAGCGATTCCAGAAGCATTAAAAAGATTCGACGTCATTAGGTAACCCTATGGAGTCCCCATTTGCAAAAGCAAAGAGAGAGGTGTCGGAATCCCTAGCAAAGGCGATTGAAAAAAGCGGCTACAGGGCGGCTGGCCTTGAGAACACAATATTAATACCAAAGGATAGCAGCCTTGGCGACATCTCTTGCTCCATTGCGTTCCGGCTTTCAAAAGAGCTAAAGAAGAACCCAAAGGATATAGCGGACAACATCGCAAAACAAATCGAAAAACCTGAGCTTATCTCAAAGGTGAGCGTAGATAACGCCTATATCAACTTCCATATCAACAGACCGGTATTTGCCTCACTTGCGATAAGATATGCCGATACGATAAACAGTTCAAACAAACTGTCATCGGTTGGAGAAGGAAAAAAGACCATAATAGAATATCCAAGCGCAAACCCGGCGCACCCACTGCACGTTGGACAGTCGAGAAGCATGTTCATAGGAGACTGCATGGCGAACGCACACGAGGCGTGCGGATACGTTGTCGAAAGAGAGGATTACATAGACGATCTTGGACTGCAGGCCGCTCAGGCGCTCTGGGGCTCTATGCACAGGGATACGCTCGGGGTGAAGCAGGAACAGAAGAAATTCGACCATGCGCTTGGCGATGTTTATGTCGCTGCGGCAAAGTATGCGAGCGAGCATAGGGAGGCGGAGCAGGAGGTAAGAAAGCTCCTTGAGCTTATGGAGGAGGAAGGGACATACGAATCAAAGTTATCAAGGGACCAGGCAGAAGCTTACGTAATGGCGGAGCGGGAAACAACGTTCTCTTACAACATCTACCATGACCTGCTAGTTTGGGAGAGCGACATACTAAGGACAGATCTGCTCGACAAGGCACTGGCAATACTTGACAAGCACGGCATATTGGAAAGACCAAAGGACGGAAAATACAATGGATGTGTAATCATAGGCATAAGCAAGCTCAAGAACATACCAAAGGAGCTGCAGGGATTGAGGGAGGACGCAAAGGTGCTCATAAGGAGCAACGGAACGGCAAACTACCTTGCAAAGGACATCGCTTTCCATATGTGGAAGTTCGGCCTTGTGGATGATCCATTCATATACTCTATGTTTATAGAAAAGCAGCCAAACGGCAGGCCCCTTTACACGACAAACTCGAAAGGTTCAAAGATGAAGTTCGGCAACGTCGAGAAAAGCATCAACGTCATAGACGCAAGGCAGACATTTGAACAATTAATGATAAAAGTGGTATTCGATTCTATTGGTGAAAGCGATGCTGCGGTTGGCTTCAACCATCTCGCATACGGGCTTGTTGACCTTGAGAACGGGGTGCTTGCCGGCAGGAAGGGCACATGGATAGGCTATACTGCAGACGACCTGTTAAGAGAGGCAAGGGATAAGGCGCTTTCGTTGATAACGGATAGGTTCAAGATAGACCAGAAGAAGAGGGAGGAGATAGCGCAAAACGTAGCCATCGGGGCGATAAAGTTTGAAGTGCTCAAGATGTCGCCAGAAAAGGTGATAACATTCTCATGGAAGAATGCGCTTAACTTTGAGGGAAATTCTGGACCATATTGCCAGTACATGTACGCAAGGGCGTACAGGATGATAGAGGACGGAAAATTCGCAAACGCAAAATCCGTTGATGTCCAAGAGATAAAGACAGCAGAGGAATTCGCATTGCTGAAGCAGATGTCGCTTATCCAGGAGTATGCAGAAAAGGCCTGCAAGGAGCTCCGTCCAAATGTGATTGCGGAATACGTGATAGACCTTGCGGCGGCATTCAGCAACTTCTATGAAAAGGCTCCTGTGTTAAAGGAGAGCGACGAGAAGCTGAGAAACTTCAGGCTCTCGGTGACCAATGCGTTCGCGATAACAATGAAGGCGGCGCTTGGCCTAATGGGAATAGGAGTGGTTGAAAGGATGTGATTCCAATTATATGCTCTCCAGCACGTTGCCGTATAACCCGTCTATCTTGAATATCCTTACCCTGTCCCCTTTCCTCAGGTTTATCTCGTATATCGGGATGTATACCGGGTTCATTTCTATTATCTGCGCAGTGGGGAATATGTTAGACACCAGACTTGAGATGTTTTTCTCGTAGCCCTTGTCATAATTTAGGACTTTGTCCGTCTCAAGGCTCTCTGCCTTCGTTTCCGGATATTTCTCAAGCAGGTATCTTTGCCTGTCGTTGAAATGGAACTTGCCTTCCTTTTCTATGACAAGCCCCCTCCTTTTCAATGATTTTATGGCATTGTCCATCGCCTTATCGCCGATGCCGCCCAGCTTTTGGATGTCGCTATGTCTTGCATTGTTCTTTATGGAAAAAACAGAAAGCACGGCAATCTCATTGTCATCAAGCTTTGACGGCTTCGTTATGCCGGTGTCTGCGAAAGAGAGGTTCTTTTCGGTAAGCACGAATTCATTCCCCTTCAGCAGCAGGTAGCTGTCCTTGAACTCCCTTTTGTGCCCGGTCGGTATGCGAAGCCTGCACGCTACCGCCTGGATGTATTTGGTGGTTACAAAATCGATGTCCTCTGTCTTCTTTCCAAACATGAAGAACTGCTTCTTCAGCAGTTTCTCGGCATAAGACTTCGCGTCATCTATCGTAAAGCCCCCTACAATTACGCTGCCTTCTATTATCGAAGATGATTTTGCAGGCTTTGTTGAGATTGAATGCCGCAGTTCCCTGGAGCCCTTTAGGTCGCTTATAACGCTGCCGAGCTTTGTCGTGGCTTTCCTTTCGCCAATAAGCGGGGTGCTGCCAACGTGCTCTACAAGCCTCTTCCTTACCTTTACGAACTCTTTCTTTTGGAGGCCGAACGGTATGAAAGTGCCAGTTTCAAGCTCCGGTATCTTAGCGATGGTCTTCCTGTCGTTTATGAGTATGTCTACCGCCTTTATGTCGTTGTCTATGCTCAGCTTTCCTATGAAGCCATAGGAGCACTGGGCAAGGACGTTCTTGCTTACGTTTGCAGGCCTTTGGGTCGCTACAAGAAGACCTATCCCGCGCTTCCTTCCGCGGACGCTTATCTCCTCAACGATGTTTATCCTTGGATGCACTATCTGGGGCGCAAACTTATCCGCTTCTTCTATTATCACAAGGAACGGCTCCTTTCTTTCGTTCTCAACCGCATAAAGGGCTTCCAACGCCTTGTAAGCAGTATCAACCTTATCCAGTTCCCCGGATACGTCCAATATGACGGACACATCGTTTTCAAGACTTTCCGTGAATAGTTTCCTGTAATTCACCCCGATGTCAACGTCAGCCCCTTTTTCGCCGCTCACCCACAGGACGTTGAACATGCTCTTAAGCGACCGGTACTCCCCCTCTGTGTCTATTATCACAAACGGAAGGTTGGCCTTGCACAGCTCTTCGACGATAACGCCGACAAGATAGGACTTGCCGGAGCCGCTCTGCCCTATGACGCAGCCCCTTCCCGTAACAATAAGCTGCGGATCGAGGCTTGCCCCTTCGCCTATGTCTATGCCCATTTTAACACTACAATATGTTAGGAGCAGCAAAAGTTTTTATGCATGTTTTAATGGACAATACAAAAAAGTATTAAAGAGTGCCATTCATTCTTCTACTGGTTCCTATGAGAATAGCCTTTCTTTCAGATGCCGCGTACCCATGGCACTTGGGCGGACTGGAAGCCAGAGAGAGAACGGAAGCGGAAGAGCTTGCCAAGGATAAAGGAAACGAGGTCCATTTCTTTGCCATGAGATGGCCAGACATGATGAAGGAGTTCACCGACAAAAATATACATTACCATACCCTGATTTCGACAAGCGATAAAAAGTTTTACAGGCACAGGAGAAGGTCGATACGAACTTCAATAGCATTTGCATTCAGCACGTTCAAGCTCTTCAGATACAAGTTTGACGTAATGGAGGTCAACATGTTCCCGGTGCTTCACATCCCTATCCTTTTGCTTTACGGAAAGCTGAGGGGATGCAAGATAGTCCTTGACGTGGTAGAGGTATGGAGAAAGGAATACTGGTATGAATACCTTGGAGGAGGGGCATTTGGAAAGGTATTCGGGGGGCTTGCCTATGCATATGTGTCCTTGTTCCTTGGAGGCGCAGGCGCCTATATCTCCAATTCATCTATAACGACAAGCAACCTTGTAAAGGAGGGAGTAAAAAGGAACATGATATTCATGTTAGTGCCAATAATAGACGACAAGGTGTTTGGAAGGATAAGGGATGGCGCGAAAAAAAGGAAGAACGAGATAGTATACACGGGCAGGTTCATAAAAGAGAAGAGGATAGACAAGTGGCTCAAGGCGGTAAACGCGGTAAGCAGGCTCATCGACGTGAAGGGCGTGCTGATAGGAGACGGACCCGAGAAACAGAGCATAAAGGATGAGATACGGGAGCTGGGCCTTGAGTCGATCGTAGAGATAAAGCCAAGGTACAGTAACATAAACGACGCTTATAAAAGGATGGCAGAAGCCTCCGTGCTATTGCATATGTCCGAGAGGGAAGGCTTCGGCGCAATAGCGCTCGAATCGCTTGCCTTGGGGGTGCCGGTGGTTCTGCCGTCATATACGCCGATTCCGAAAGAGATAAGGGACATGTGCATTGTGGCTGACGAGAAGGACATCCCTAGGACGCTGATAAAGATCCTCAAGGAAAAGGATAGGTCAAAATTCATCAAAAACGCAGAAAACCTCGGGGCATTCGAAATCTCGAATACAAAAGAGGCATATTCAAGGATTTTCAGCCATCTTGGATTATGACTATCACGACTATTGTCAAATGCTTCTCTTTAACTTTACGAACTTTACAATTAGCTTTAAAAAGCTTCCCAGTTCAGTAGGAAATGTAAAAGTGATTCGAATGGCGACTAGAAAAGGTAACTCAGCAGGAGTAGGCGCGGGAGTCTTGGTCTTTTTGGGATCATTGGCTTTCATGTATGTGTCCTTCTCCTGGTACCTAAGTGGAGCTGGCGCGGGAAGCTGGCTCGGCAGCTATGCGCAGTTTTGGACACCGTTTGTGGCTGCGATAGCAGTATTGGGTTCCGTTGCAACATTCCTCATGAGCTTTGTTGGAATGGCCAATATGTGGAGCACGAAACTTAAGGGAGCCTTGACAAAGTCTGTAATGTACAGCGCTTTCACCCTATTAGTACTATCGGCAAACACGGTCAACTTCTATTGGGTCTTAATTGGCTTTGTACTGGCTTACATAGGCGCCGGTTGGGCAGACCTTATGTGAAGGTTGTTCCTTTTTTCTTTTTTTTATTTTTTCCTTTTTCTTTCCTTTCTTTGTATCACATTTATAAAGATTAATGAACAATCGTTTTGTGATTCTTTTTGAAGTGTCAAAATGAGACTATTGCATTCAGCGCCGCCATACAATCTGTTCGGGCTTGAGGAACAGGACTACGATACCTCCAGGTTCGCAGTGCTGCCCGTGCCTTACGACTCCACCACTTCATACAGGGGCGGAGCAAGAGAAGGGCCGAGGGCCATAATAGAGGCGAGCAGGCATATTGAGTTTTATAACGAGGATCTCGATATTGACATAAGCGAAGCGGGCGTCTATACCATGGAGGAGCTAGATCCCGACATGAACTCTCCGGAGGGCATGATAAACAGAATCTCAAAAGAAGTAGGGATTATTCTTGACGGCGGCAAAATCCCCGTGCTGCTCGGCGGAGAGCACACCATAGCAATAGGCGCGGTAAAGGCGATATCAAAGAAGCACAAGAACTTCAGCGTGCTGCACATAGACGCACATTCCGACTCCAGGGATGAGTTCATGGGAACGAAGTACTCGCATGCATGCGTGATGGCGAGGATTAGGGAGATGTGCAAGAGCTGCTTCAGCATTGGGCTAAGAAGCGTCACGCGTGAGGACGTAGAGGATCATTCCAAGGAGATACTATTTATGAAAGACATGATTGGAATGAGCACAGCCGACATAGTAAAGACAATACTGAAAAACACAGAGGATAACCTTTACATAACGCTAGACCTTGATGCCCTTGATACGGGGGAAATGCCAAGCGTCGGAACACCGGAACCTGGCGGCATACGCTACAACGAAATGAAAGATATCCTGAAAGGAGTAATCTCGAAGAGGAACATAATAGGCATGGATTTCAATGAACTGTCTCCAATACCTGGGATAAACGCACCAAACTACCTTGCTGCAAAGCTTATTTACACGGCAATAGGTTCCGTGTGCAAAAACAAGGGCTAAAACTCTGTTTTCCCGGTCCTCTGAAACGCTTGAGATAAACGCAAATGGGCTCGCAGGGAATCGGACCCCGGATCTTCTCTCTGTGAAAGAGACGTCTTACCACTCGACTACGAGCCCAACTAAAGCTAGAAGAGCAGTATAAGATTAGCCAGATAGTTTAAAATGCCTTTTCTAACCACTATTCAAAATAGATTATATGAAGACCCCTTATTATACCGGCAAAGGAGACGACGGCACAACGCACCTCCTTGGTAGCGGGCCTGTGAAAAAGACAAATCCGACCGTAGTTGCAATAGGAGATATAGATGAACTCAACAGCTTCATCGGCCTCGCTATAGCGAACACGAGCGACGAAAGGATAAACAATGCGCTTCAGCTGGTGCAGGACAGGCTTTATACCATAGGCGCGGAGCTGGCAGGTGCAGACGGCAACACTGCCAATCTTAAAACAAAGATAAACACGATCTCCTCGGTTAACGTCAAGGAACTTGAAGATGCGATAGAGGAGCTTGATTCTGAGCTTCCGAAGCTTAAGGAGTTCGTTCTTCCCGGAGGTTCATTGTCAAGCGCAAACCTTCATGTAGCAAGAGCAATCGCAAGACGGGCAGAGCGTTCGGTAGTAAGGATAACCGAAAAGCAGCCGCATGTCAGAATAAACCATTACATTAGCGCTTATCTGAACAGGCTCTCATCTTATCTGTTCGCGGCTGCGCGCTACATGAACAACAAAGAGGGCATAGATGAACCGCATCCGACATACACGCGCTGACTATGAAAGGTTGAAGTACTCCTTGAACTTCTGCGTAGTATCGATGCGCTTCGTCCTTCCTATCTTCTTTGTTGCGATAAAATCGTTTTCTACAAGTTCCTTTATGTAGTCATAGGAGGCGCTGCCAAAAGTCTTTACTACATCCCTTTGCATTATTGGCTCGTTCTTGCTTATATAGGCAAGAATCCTCAATGCGCCCTTTGTCAGGTCCGGGGAGCCGGCAAGACCTGCCACTTTCCCGGCATACGGCTCCTTGACGCCCATCACGTACTTCTCCCCAACCTTGAAGATAGTCACGGCGCTGTTCCTCGAATTATATTCGTTCACAAGCTCCTCCACTATCTTTGAAACAGACCCCACAGACGCTATTCCCACGGCCTGCGCAAGCTCATCTGCGCTCATCGCCTTGCTTGTGACGAAGAGTGCCGCCTCAACAAGCATCTTATAGTCATTAAGCTGTTCAGCCATGCGCAGCACCGCTCATCTTTGGGACCTTGATGAATATCTCATCAAAGAACTTGTCTTGCAGCATGTACAGCTTCGAATCATGCATCAGGAAAAGTAATGGTATAAATAAATCCAGAAGGATGCTCTCTCTATTGGTGAACTTGTTTGCCAGCGCAGCAAAGGTGGTAAGCTTCTCCTTGTCTACGTTCTCGTTTACCATCGCATACACCCTGTCAAGCTTTTCATCAATGTCCTCGTTGTTTATCATGAACTCTATAGGCGTGCTTGCAATCCTGAATGCAGTTTCCCTCTCTTCCTTTATGTCCATCGCATTCTCAAGCGCATCCATCAGCTCCATGAGGCTTACTTTCCTCTTAGGCTGCATCCTCAGCCTTGGCACAAGTGCCTCGATCTCGGGAAGCACGCGCTGATATTCGATGGCATTCGCGTCCTGCTCCCCTTCGATTGTTTCCTCTATCTCAATTATCTTCAACGTCTCGCTCTTCAATCTCAAAAGTATGGACGCGGCAAGTACTATGTTTGCAGGTATCCTCAAATCGGGCACTGTCATCTGCCTTACTACGGCTATGTAACCGTCCACCAGCTTGACTATGTCTATATCCCACGGATCGAGCTCGTTCGTCTCAACAAGGTTCAGAAGTATCTCCTTCCATGTCGCATCCCTCACCAAACCCTCCAAATCCAGCTTGCGCTCCTGGAGATATGACACTGTCGTAGTCTCGGTCGTTGTCGCACCAACCATGCTTATCCTGTAGTGAAGGTCGTATTTATATCGGTGGAAAGGTATATATTCTTTATCAAGATATTTATGACAGCTGGCGATAGTTTATGATGAAGAGACTTAGCAACAACGATAGGAAAAGGAGGTTGGAAAACATGCTTGAGTCCCTTAAGGAGGGGGTAGTCGTAGTCGAGGGCATACATGATGTCGCCGCATTAAAAAAGCTCGATATAGACGCAATCACTTATTCAAAGTTCATGAGCGGGAATGGCCACACGGAGGCGCTATATGGCGATAGAACAATTTACATACTGATGGATGCGGATAATGGTGGTGAGGATAAGGAGAGCAAGGTGCTGCAGCTACTGGATATGATGGACACCACAATGGCACATGATACGGAACTTGGCAAAAGGCTCCTCAAGCTCCTTGGCATAACGTCCATAGAGCAGATATATGGAAAAGCCAGGTCGGTACTCGATAATGGAGATTGACGGGCTTATGTGGAGATTAGAGCCCTCCTTCCCGTGATTTGATATATGTTGCTTTCTAGTATTGCTTCAGGTGGCACCATTTTCGCAACAACTTCAGCTTCTACTCTTGCGCTCAACGACTCTGTGCCCCGTTCCTGCGGTTCCTTGTAACCTTTTGATTTATAGATGACCTTAGAGTAATTGGCCTTGGGCGCGTCGAACACGGAGATTACGCCCCAATCGCATCTTGCTGCAAAAAGAGTAGCGACATCTAGACACGCGGTCAAACCGTCATGCGCTTTCTCATATGGAAATCCCTTTTCTCTAAGCGCTTTAACATGTTGCTCTGTCTCTTCCAAACTAAAGAATGAATCGCCCCTATACAATCTGCCTGTCCTTAGTATCTCTTGTTGCACTGTCCTGAAGATAAAATCGTTTATCTTTACTTCAAGCTCTGGCTTTACGGGTATCCCATCCCATATGTCGGGTCTGAACCTTATTTCGTATGCTTTTGGCCTAACCTTCATAAATTGGCGCAAATGATCCGAAAAAGTCTTGCCGGACAATTCTATGTTCTTTGAAAGCATTTCAGCCATGAGATCCAATATTTCCTCATTCACTTCATTTGCTAGCAAGCCCAAACGTCGTCTATCAACTATGTCAGATGGTCTGTTTATCTCAACCCCACAATCCCTAAGTATATTTATAAGTGGCCTTGAAAGGGATTTCCTGACAGGATTTACAATCTTGTAATCTACCCTTAGTTCTCCATAGACTTGTCGTGGTTGTCCGGCAGAGACGTTTACCATGAAGGTATGCTTGTTTGTTCAGATATTTAATTCAGGCATATATGTTTAGTACGTCACCGCTTCATTATCCTGTAATCTACTACGACTTCGACTTCAAAAGCGGAATAAGTGCGCACTATCCTCTTGAATATTATAGATACCTTGTAATTGTGCTCCTTTGCGTGTTTCTTTATTGCACCTATAATACTAAACGGGTCTTCCCTTGGCGAGAACGCATAAATGTGTACTATTGCTCTTTTCTTTGCCGCAATGAATGCCTCATCCAGGAACTTGCTGCTCTCCTTTGGCATGGGCATCGCAATCCTGTCTGCAAAATTCCTGTGCTTCCTTGATGCATCTTTCACATTGCCATGTATGGGGGTTACATTCCATGCCTTGTTTAATTCTATGTTCCTTACCATAGAGCCATAAGCGTACTTGTTGAGCTCTATGGCGATTACCTTTGAGTCCTTGTGCGCTTTTGCGATCTCTATGGCGAAGGGGCCAATCCCCGCAAACATCACCATTACGTTTTCCCCCGGTTTTACAAGCCTTGATATCCTTGTCCTTTCGAATGAGAGCCTGCTTGAGAAGAATGTCTTCCTTATGTCAAACAGGAACATGCAGTTGTTCTCCTTGTACTTTGCCATGAAGCTCCTTTCTCCATATACGAACCTGTAATCCCTTTTCCTGAACTTTCCTTTAACTGCGCCATCTTTTGAGACAACGGTCTTTACTGATGGGTTTACGGCCATCAACGCCATTGCGATGGCCTTCTCCTTTTTCCTGAGCTTTTTTGATATGTCTATTATCGCTATGTTGCCGAATATGTCGTAACCCTTTGAGACGTGCTCCTCCTCTTCACTCGACACTATATCGGCAAGCGCCTCCCTGAAACTCCTCGGCCTGTTTGGCACGGTCTTTTCTCTGATTGAGCCCACAACGGCGCCCATTCCTATAAGCTTATTAACTTTTGCATTGCTAATAGATATTGGAAAATAGACATAGCTGTCGCTATGTTTTGCTTCTGATTGCCTGTCCAACAGGTTGTTGTCCATCAGCTTTTTCCTAGCGGATTCGGCTCTTGACAGACTGACTTTTAGATATGGCATACTGATGATTATTATATAAGCAAAGGTAATAAAACATACTTGGTAAATGCAGAGCAATACAATAGGTGATTATCGTGTATTTCGTGATAAAGGTAACATCCGGCCAGGAGAGGATTGCAGCCAATATGCTGCAGAACAAGGCATCGAAAACTGACATTCCGATATATTCAATAGTCGTGATAGAGGGAATGCGCGGTTATATAATAGTCGAAGCGGAGGACGAACTCGCGTGCAGGCAGTTCATAACAAAGGAGCGCAACGTAAAGGGGATGCTCGGAAAGGCACTGAGCGAAGAGGAGATAAACAAGCTCATAGAGGTAAAGAGCTTTGCACAGGAGATAAACAAAGGGGACACGATAGAGTTTATCGCTGGCCCGTTCAAGGGTTACAAGGCAAAGGTCCTTAAAGTTGATGATTTAAAAGATGACATTACTGTGGAGTTGATGGACGTCGTTGTGCCAATACCTATAACGACAAAGATGAACACCGCTAAGGTCATACAAAAAGCTGAAAAAGCAGAATAAAAACGAACACAAACAACAAGGTGCTACAATGGGAGAAGTAACGATATCTGGATTGATAGAAGGCGGGAAGGCCTCGGGAGGTCCTCCATTCGGGCCGGCGCTCGGGCCTTTGGGAGTCAATGTGAATGCGGTCATTGCAGAGATAAACACAAAGACAAAGCAATTTGAAGGGATAAAGATCCCTGTAAAGGTCCTTATCAACCCGGCAACGAAGACGTTCAGGGTGGAGGTAGGCTCTCCTCCGACAAGCGCGCTGATACTGAAAGAGATAGGGGTCGCTTCTGGCGCAAAGACAAAAGACGAGGTCGTAGGGAACATAACCTTAGACCAAGTGAAGAAGATAGCCAAGTCAAAGGAGGCTCAAATCTATGGGAAAAGCATGGCTGCAAAGGTCAAGCAGATACTCGGAACATGCAAAAGCATGGGCGTGAAGTGCGAGAACGAAGACCCTAGGACCATAATAAAGAAGATAGACAGCGGAGAGATAAAGGCGTAACTGCCCATATGTCGTAAACCTGATTTATGCCGGACTCCTTACTGTGAAGCCAAGGGTTGAAGTGACTTTGACGTTATCTTTTCCATTCTGCATCTCAACCTCGCGGTCATATCCCCTTCTGATGAATCCTATATCGTTATGGAGGGTATTTTGTTCATCGGGAAGTCCGCGTACCGCGCGTCTTGCAACTATCATACTCCTAGTTATCGTACCCTCTTCTATAGTTATAAAACCGGCATCATCTAGCGCACGCTTGAAATCATTGAAGAATGTTTCGTTTGCGACCGTTATCGGATAATTTGGAAAATACGCCGCAGCCTTCAATGCCAGCTCCGTCAGTCTGTTGAGCCTTGAAAATGTTATTATCCCTTCTACAGGGTCGTTCAAGTACAGCTGGAATGTGGAACCGACCACTGGCGGAACGCTATCAAGTATCTGTTTTACGGCATCGCGAGGCACTACCCTCACACCTACGATGAAGCAGCCAGTAGCGTCCAGTGCGGGAAACGCAACATAGCCCTTGCTTTCATATTTCTCGACCAGCAGGTTCCCGCATGCCTGAAGATCCAGGAAATGCATGAACTTCCCTTTCGGTGCGATAACGCGCTTTACCTCCTTTAACGCTTTTTCCATATCGGACAGGGTATCAAATACGGAAAACCCCAAAACGACATCAAAGGACCCGCTTTTGAAAGGCAACGAATATATGTCAGCAACGGCCACATTCGAATTTCTGTCTTCCGCTTTGTTGGCTTTTGCCATCTCCGCGCTCCGATCCGTCTGCTGGACCTGGCGATAGTATTCCGGCGCAAGCCTTAAGAACTCACCAAGGCCGCTTCCGACCTCAAGGATGCGATGCCTCGGAACAACGTATTTTCGCATTATTGACCTCAACGCCTCTTTTGCACTCATGGTATAGGATTCCCTGCCTAATTCAGTATATAGTCTAATCGTCTTGGGATTCCATACGTGCTGTATTACCTCCGACATTACAAATAGATGTATATGTTTTGATATTTCTGTGTTTCGGTGGGGTTTGGCGGGCACATTGAAGCCAAAATTCGCCCATAAAAAACCTTAAATATCAGAAAACCCACAATATATATTACACAACAGTTTTTTACGATAGCTTTCCGTATTACCGACGAAAAATGGCAAAAATGGAGGACCGCTATCTTTAAATATCAGAAAATTCATAATAATAGTTAACCAAACGCTAAACTGGTGTAAGTATGAAAACCGAAAGACCACCTATACAAGAATACAAAGTAGAGAGGGGAAAGGACCAAGAGCAATGGAATCAGAGCTCGCCTTTCATGAAAAGGGCAAATGGAATGTGGAAGGCTGCCGCCGAGAAAGAGAACGCTGCAAAACAGGTATTTGTTGCAATGGGAACCAACGGCAAGGAGCAGGAATTCACAGCAACACCATTATATAAGGGAAGAGGAGGAGAGCTGTCGTTTTCCCCGAGAAAAAGGACACGCATAGTTGAATTATTCAATAGGACAGCGAAAAGCCTTCAGCAGTTCGGAGGTATGGACAAAGAGGATGCAAGGACCAACGCCTCTTTTGCACTCATGGTAATGCCGCAGATGCAACTTGAAAAGGCTACAAGAAGGATAACGGCCTTGCAAAAGGAGCAGACACAAAACGTGGCAAGGCTCCAGGAGCTCCAGAAGCAGAAGACAGAACTTCAACAGAAGATGCTTACTGAAAATCTGAGCGAGCTTGACAATGAAATAGTGAGGGTAGGAAACGAGGCAAACAAGCTGCATGTGGAAATGCTGCAATTAACGATGTTGGATGAAAAGATAAAGTCATCTGGAGGAAGTATCGGAAGTGATATAAACAACCTAATGAACTCAATGACTCTTACGGTGACCAATACAAAGGCTCAGACCCCTCTGGAGATGATAGAGGAACAGAAAAATGAAAAGCAGAATAGGTTTGACGGGCTTGTAAAGAGACTTGAGGACCTGGTAAACAAGAGGAAACTCATAGCTTCTTTGGCAGATGAAAGGGCAAGGTTGCAGTCCGAAACAGAAAACATATCGGGACTTGAAGCGGAGTTCAACGAGACGTCGACAAAGCTTGGAGAAGTGCAACAGAAGGTTAAGGACAAGAAAGAGGAACTCACGCAGTTGACAAAGGACCTAGGAGCAGTAAAGGATGTCATAGCGGATCTAGCAAAAAGGATAAAGGCAGACAAGGCGACATTGGCCGAGAACCAGAAGAAAGAAAAGGATTCGGGCATAGCAATAGTCAGCCCAATAAGCGCCGACAGCATAAAGAAGCTCGAGGAAGAGCGCACAAAGGCCATAAAGGCAAGGCAAGACCTTTCAATAAAGGGAGCACATATTAACAAGGAGCTCAAGGACACTGAAATGGAAGTGGGAGGCTTGCAGACAAGGCTTGACGAGCTCGAGATAAGCGGAGCAAATACAGGATTAATAGTCAACCTCAGGAAGAGCATAGTTAACATAGCAGATAAGATAAGAGAGCTTGAGGACAAGGATGACATAAAAGCGATAAGGGCGTGGAAAGTCGACGCAGAGAAGCTTGATACAGAGGAAAAGACGCTTGCGCAACGCATAAAAGATGCGACTGCAAAGCTGAAGTCACTCACTCTGAACGCAGCTCTATTGCAAAGAATGGAGACAGAAGGCATGCAGCTTGCAAACAACGCAGACCTTGGCCTATTGAACACACAAGAGGTTATACATGCTCCAAGACCGCATGGGCTATTGCAGAAGATAATAAACTTCATATCAGAGGACGCGTGGGCAAGGCACTGGGGAACAGTAAGGGCTCCAGTAGTAAGGGCAATGCCAGCAAACCCAGAATTGGAGGAGATACTTCCGAAGAGCAGGCTCGTAGTCACGGAACAATGGGTCGGCGAGGTCAAGGAAAAGCTGAACGCAGAGCCGGATCTGCTGGATGAGCTTGAGACACTCTCAGGAACATCAAGCGGAGCGATACTCTGGGGAGCTTTCGATGACAGGGCGGCATTCCAGAAGGCGCTTAACAAGAAGAAGATGACTCTTGACCAGGCGCTTGCGGTATTCAAGTACATGTCACACCAGTACGTGACAAACAACCCTGGCAACGAGATGCCTACGAAGGAGGAGATCCTCGCAGCCAAGGCGCTTGAAGACGCACAGCACTTAAGCCATATGTTGACAAGGGCAACAGCCATGTCAGATGTATTCAAGGGCGAAGAGGGATGGAAGGCGGCAGGCCTGAGCGAGATACAGATAAATGCGCTCAAAGAGTACACCCCTGCGTCAAGGGAAACAGTGGCGGCGGAGCTCAAGGATGATAAACTATGGGCAGATATGTGGCAGAAGTTGCTGCAGTATGCAAAGAGCAACAACCTCAAGATAGAGATACCTCCAATGGCGGCGGAGACTGGCGAAGGCGCAATGCTGAGAAAAGAGGTAGTTCCAGAAGAGGAGGAAGCTGCAGAGCAAGTGCAACCAACAAGCGAGGAGGAAAGCCCACTTGAAGTTGAAGGCGACCCAATGGAAGGCTTGCTCAGAAACCAGATAGAAATGGTCCAGTAAATAGGGCCATATTTTTATTTTTTATTTTATTTAAGCAAACCGGCCCATCATCTATTTTGATGGGTTAGGAGCTTGCAACGTGCCCATGGTAGATAGCGTGCCACAGCGAACAGTGGATGAGAAGAGGAAAAAGGCGCAGGCACAGACAGAGCATCCAAATACCGATTCAAAGGCGTTTTCTAAAGAGATCAGAGCATTGCTTACCGAGAGGCTTGATGATACGGGAAAAAGGCCGTACCAGCTTCTCAGGAAGAGCAAGACCCACAAGACAAGGGTAAGAACCCTTGAGGATATGGATTCCATGATGAAAACGAACAGGCTTCTCACATTAATTATGGAAACAGGGGCACAGGAAATCTTTCATGGGTTCAAGGGATTTGCCACAAGCCAGGGCTTTACCACTGCCATCAAATGGCTTGAAAAGATGTCAGACAAATATGGGAGAGATAAGGGAAGGAAACAGACCCTTATCTGGTATGAGGTTCTTAGGTTATTTGAGGATATAGCAAGAGGAAATGTCAAGTTAAGCCCGAACGCAGCAAAGACGCTTAAAATGAGACCCAAAAAGAGGGAGGATATGCAAAGCGCAACGGATCCGCTCCTGTTAGAGAGTGAGTCACAGGCATGGACCAGCAGGACAGCAGATTATGTGCTGAATGATTGGATAAGGGAAGACTTCAAAAGCGGAGTGTCGGAAAAGACAAGGCAACGCATAGGAAACAGTCCAATCACGATCGAAGAGTCCCTTGGCATTTATTCGATATTGATGAAAAATTGGGTTGAAAAATATGGCGGCGCAGCCACATATTCCCCGTCGCCAATATCGGCAGCCAACATGAGGTCAGTGGAAGATGCGTTGGTGGTAGGATGGACCGCGCTCAGGGCATACGCAAGGTACATGTACGGCAAAAACCTCCTTAACGAGCAGCTGGATACGGAGGAGTTCAGGAAGCTTCTTGAGAAGGACAGTTTAAGGGAAGATTATTTGAAAGACAGCGAAAGATGGGATTCCGCCTATACGTTGCTGCTGATGGCGCACCAGAGGACTGACGGCAAGATAGACATACCGCCATATCCGCCAGGGATATCGCAATACAGAAAAAACACAGTAATCGCAGAAGAAAGGAATAGTGTAGGAGGCAAACCGCAAACAGAAACAGCTAAATATCAAGTCGAAACCACATGATTCATATGAAGACCAGAGAGATTGCAGATAGCTACAGAACACAATCCGCAAGCTTATTCAATGCGCTTATAGAAGCCAGAAAAAGCGCAAACGAGGCGATTTCAAAGACCTATGAAGGGGTAAGCCTCAACGGCGCTTATCGGGATATCGCAGATACCATATACACATTTACAGGAGCAGGAGTCGTACATCCAACTGTGCTCGCGATGCTGTACGAAACAAGGGGGCTTATACAAAAGGCCTGGGAAGCGAATGGATTGAAAGGGATAATAGCGCTCGTAGATTCAAACATATTGCAAGAAAGAAATGGAAGGGACAGTTTCTGGAACATTTTTGCCGAATCCGCGATTAGAGGCAAGGAGGCAAAGAGGGTATATCCAAAAAACCTTAAAACGGCATCAAGGCTTGAATTGCTCAGATTTGTGAGCAGCGACCAATGGACTGCAAATCCAGGAAAAGAGAGGAAAAGCGCTGTTGTTGTTCTCAACTCTTCCAGCAATGAAGCGCGTGCCGAAACATATTGCTTGATGCACGACAAACTCATACTTGACATGATGCCAGGGCTCATTGCAAAGCTTGGCGACAAAAGCGACGGAGCAGCCAACCCATCGCAAATATTGGATGCATCTTTCAAGGAGTTGACGCTTCCGTTGTGCAAAGAATGGATAAACGGGCTAAAAGGATACGTAATGACATCTGGGTACGAATATCAGTTAACGGACATGCTTGAACTTCCTGAAATATATGACATACAGAACTCAACCCTGCCTTTCTACAACTCTTACGAGATGTATTCAAAAGTGCTTTCGATATGGAGGAGGGAGTTCATTAAGGAGGTAGAAAAAACGAAGAACGCAAAACAGGATGCCAAAGGGAAAGGTCCCGGAGGGACGTCCATAGACAGAGCAGTATCTAGCGCAATCAATTCGGAACTTGTGAACCAGAATGTGAATCCCGCAGTGTCCTTTAAGGCGGCTGGCTACTGTCCTTCG